>DATGYA010000658.1:0-29336 GCA_035298405.1 Kamptonema sp.
TCGTTGCGTACCTATATAATTGAGAAACGCTATAGCCATTACCCGTAGTACCTATCCAACTGAAAACCGCCTATATTAATCAGTTTCCTCGTCAGCTTCCGGATCTGGATAGTCGAGCTCTTCAATCTCGCCAGCTTCGTAGTCGTCTTCAGTACCGTCGTACTCTTCGTATTCCTCTACTTCGCTTTCGAGCTGACCGTGACGACCTTCATAGATAGCATCAGCCAACTTACCTACTATTAGCTTAATCGACCGGATAGCATCATCGTTCGCCGGAATCGGAATGTCCACCAAATCGGGATCGCAGTTAGTATCTAACAGCGACACGATCGGAATCCCCAATTTCTGGCACTCTAAAACAGCATTGTATTCACGGCGTTGGTCTACAAGCACAACGGCATCGGGAATCTTCCGCATAGATTTAATCCCGCCCAGATATTTTTGCAGCTTTGCCAATTCCCGGCGCAGCGTCGAGGCTTCTTTTTTCGGCAACAAGTCAAGAGCACCGATTTCTTCGCGACGCTCTAAATCTTTTAGCCGCTCAACGCGGGACTTGATTGTTGTCCAGTTGGTGAGCATTCCCCCCAACCAGCGCTGATTGACGTAGTAAGCGCCGCAGCGATGAGCTTCTTGAGCCACAATTCCCGCCGCTTGGCGCTTAGTACCAACAAACAGAAACTTTTTGCCCTTTTCAGAAGCCGTCCTCATGTACTCATAAGCATCTTCCATGAGCTGAGCGGTCTGTACCAGGTCGATGATGTGAACGCCATTGCGTTCTGTGAAAATATAAGGGGACATTTTGGGATTCCAGCGGCGGGTTTGGTGCCCGAAGTGAACCCCTGACTCTAACATTTGAGCCAAACTGACAACTGACATATTTTTAACTCCTGATTCGGGTTAATCCTCCATCCAGCCGTATTTCTGAAGCTTGTCGCCTCGGAAACACCCGAAAATCTGGATGTGCGAATTTACACAACTTTTCTAGGATATCACAGTTTATAATGCTTTTTCCCGGAATCTGTAATACTGACCAGTATCCCTCCATCTAAAATTTTTATGCTGCCAATACCAGTTTTAGTTTTAGCTGAAGTTCTGGTGGTGATCGGACTTTCCCGACTTGTGGGCCTGGGATTCCGCTGGATCAAGCAACCCCAAGTCATCGGCGAGATTGTGGCGGGGATCATGTTGGGCCCTTCACTATTTGGTTTGATCGCCCCAGATTTAGCGGCGGCTTTGTTTCCCGCTCAAGCTATCCCCTTTCTTGAGATACTTTCTGAGATCGGCTTGATTTTTTTCATGTTTTTGATTGGGCTGGAATTGAACCCTAAATACTTAAAAGGTCAGTTAGATGTCGCAATTATTACTTCAAATGTCAGTATTTTAGTACCTTTTTCTCTGGCTTCTCTGTTAGCCTTAGTACTTTATCCTTTAGTTTCAAATTCTAGCGTTTCTTTTACTGCTTTTGCCCTATTTATGGGGGCGGCAATGTCGATTACTGCGTTTCCAGTGTTGGCAAGAATTATTACTGAAAATAATTTGCAGAGTACGCGGTTAGGAACGTTGGCATTGACTTGTGCGGCAGTAGATGATGTGACGGCTTGGTGTTTTTTGGCGCTGGCGATCGCAGTCACTCGGACTAATTCGATGCTCGGCGCTTTACCGACCATTTTTGAAGCCTTAATTTATATCGCGTTCATGTTTACTATAGTTCGCTGGTTCTTACAGCGGCTTTCTAAACACTACAACCGCACTGGCAAGTTAACTCAATTAGTGCTAGCAGGAATTTATGCTGGAGTTGTGGCATCAGCCTTGATTACAGAATTGATCGGCATCCACTTAATTTTTGGCGCATTTTTGTTAGGGGCAGTGATGCCAAAAAATGCGGGGTTGACGCGAGAACTAGCTCAAAAAACTGAGGATTTTGTCCTCATCTTTTTGTTGCCTATATTTTTTGCTTACAGTGGTTTACGAACTCAAATTGGTCTGCTCAACTTGCCCGAATTATGGTTGCTGTGTGCGGCTGTTTTGGGAGTGGCAATTGTTGGTAAATACGTAGGGACTTATGTAGCGGCGAGAGCTTGCGGGATAGATAAACGCGAAGCTTCAGCTCTGGGTTGGATGATGAATACTCGCGGTTTGACTGAGTTAATTGTTCTCAATATTGGGTTGAGTTTGGGTGTGATTTCACCTGTGTTATTTACAATGCTGGTGATTATGGCGTTAGTGACAACGTTTATGACTTCGCCGCTGTTGGAATTGACTTATCCAAAAAAATTAATTCAGTTAGAAACAATTAGCGAATTAGGAATAGAAAATAGTTCTGAGAATGAGTCGGCGATAGGTGAGAACCCACCCTATGCTGGCAATTCTCAACTGCTAACTTATAGGATTTTATTGCCTCTGGCGAATCCGAGTACGCAGAAGGGTTTGTTGCAACTAGCGATCGCGATCGCGGGGACTGATTCCCACAAAGCAGCGGTTCATCCTTTGAGTTTAATTGAGTTAGATGAAAACTATGCTTTTGAAAGTACACCAGCCGAAGCAGAGCGAGTAATTGAAGCGCGACGTTCTAAACTATCAGATTTAATTCAAAGTCTCGAACCCCCTGAAACTCGGAAGCTAGTACATCCAATTATCCGCATTACTAAAGATGTGGCGCGGGAAACTGCACAGATTGCTGAACTCGATCGAGCAGATTTAATTCTATTAGGATGGCATCGCCCTACTTTTAGTAGCAATCGTTTAGGAGGACGAGTAGGTAAGATTTTAACTCAGTCACGAGTTGATGTGGGGGTTTTTGTCGATAGAGGTCGCGATCGGTTGGATAATTTGTTAGTACCTTATGCTGCAAATTTTCACGATGATTTAGGCTTAGAATTGGCTGTGAGACTGTTAGCAAATGATGAATCGCGGAGGTTAACAGTGCTACGGGTAGGGGAAGTTGGCGGGGCGGAGAGTGAGTTAAGTTATGAGTTTTTGCGGATGATGGAACAGTTACCTGTAAGTGTGACGAAACGGATTGAAACGCCGGTTGTGGAGTCGGGAGAACCGATTCAAGCTGCGATCGCGGCTTCTGCAAATGCTGATTTGACAATCGCTGGTACGAGTAGGGAATGGGGGATTGAGCGGCAAACTCTAGGTCAGTACACTGATGAATTAGCTGTACACTGTCATTCTTCGCTGTTGATTGCCCGGTGTTATGTTAAGGTTCGCTCTCATCTAGCTTCAGTGATTGTTAACAGTAACAGTTAACTGTTAACGGTTAACTGTTAACTGTTAACTGTTAACTGCAATTATACTCTACCCATTAACCTTACCCCCAAATATGCCTCGTTTTAACTTGAAATTATTGACGTTTTATGCTGTTACTATTGGTTTTGTGGTAGTTCTATTTAAGGTAGTTACTGCCTACGGCGAATCTAATCTGAAGGCTCCTCCTCCAATTTCAGGGCATTATCGCATTCAAGCTCAAAATTTGCCGGGATGTCTCAAAGCTGAGGCGCTAGTCTTGTCAATTAGTCAGTCTGGTATATACTTAAACGGCTCTTTATTGCCTGACAATGGTGGTGGAGAATCGGAGATAAATTCTGAGGAAAAACCTTCATTAGTGGGGAAGTGGGAAAATAAAGAATTGATGTTATCCGGTTCTGTTCCCCACTTAATAGCTTGCGATCGCGCTGCGGATACCACTAAAGGTAGTAGCGAAACTTTGGTTAGGATTCAAGGAGTTATAGAAGGAGACATTCTGAAAGGGAAAATAGTAGAAAGTTCCGTTTCCCAATCAATTGATTTTAGCGCTCAGCGGGAAGCAATGGTGAAAAAGCCAAAGAAAGAACATTGAAAAAGAGCGCGATCGCTATGATTGCGATCGCCTACTTCACCTGCCCTATCAGTTAGTTGTATAATTCTCATCCATCCAACAGCGTGGGAGGATTTCACCGGAGGGAAATATCAATTCTGTCTTATCAAAATTTTCCCGATCTTGCTCCTCTTGACCTGCTTGGATTCGTCCGGGAACCTGATTTTTTGTAGGGCTTAACAAAGCATCTACATCAAGGATTTCTATCAAAGTTCCAGATTCTTTTTCTTTTAAAAACATGAGGTTTTCTCCCTAAGAGTGAATGTGAATTACGGTTTGAGCACAATTTTGATACAGTTGTCTTTTTTGTGCTTAAAAATCTCGTAGCCGTGGGGGGCATCATCCAATTTCATTTTGTGTGTAATCACAAATGACGGGTCTATATCCCCTTTTTGAATGCGATCGAGCAGTGGCTGTAAATAGCGGTGGACGTGAGTTTGTCCCATCTTCAAAGTTAAGCCTTTGTTGAAAGCTGAGCCAAAGGGAACTTTATCGAGGATGCCGCCGTAAACACCGGGAATTGAGACTATGCCGCCTTTGCGACAAGCTACGAGCACTTGCCGCAGTGCCGTTGGGCGATCCGTTTCCAGACGTACTGCCTGCATTGCCTTGTCGTAAATCGCGTCAATACCAGTGCCGTGTGCTTCCATTCCCACAGCATCGATACAAGCGTCGGGCCCTCGCCCCCCAGTCATTTCATTGAGCGCTTCCCCGGCATCAATTTCTTCGTAATTAATGGTTTCTGCCTTACCTTCCCTTGCCATCTGCAAGCGTTCTGGTACGCGATCGATCGCAATTACGCGATCGGCCCCCAGCATATATGCGCTCCTGATCGCAAATTGTCCAACTGGCCCACAACCCCAGATGGCTACAGTATCTCCCGGCTGAATGTTGCAGTTTTCTGCCGCCATATAACCAGTGGGGAAGATGTCGGTGAGAAATAATACTTGTTCGTCTGAGAGTCCGTCGGGAATTTTCATGGGGCCGACATCTGCAAAAGGAACGCGGGCGTATTCTGCTTGCCCTCCGGCATAACCTCCCATTAAATGAGAGTAGCCAAAAAGTCCTGCTGGCGAATGGCCGTACATTTTTTCAGCTAAGGCAGCATTGGGGTTGGTGTTGTCACACAACGACCATAAATCGCGGTTGCAGAAGAAACAACTGCCACAGGAAATTGTAAAAGGTACGACGACGCGATCGCCTATTTTTAAGTTATTAACTTCCCTCCCAAGTTCGACGACTTCCCCCATGAATTCGTGACCCAGAATGTCGCCGGATTGCATCGTTGGAATGTAGCCATCGTAAAGGTGCAAATCTGAGCCACAGATTGCAGTTGATGTGATTTTGACAATCGCATCGCGCGGGTTAATAATTTTCGGATCTGGTACGTTATCAACTCGCACATCGTTAGCGCCATGCCAGCAAACAGCTTTCATAAATCTGTTTTTCTCCTGAATTCAAGGGTCAAAGAATCTGCAAATGTTCTCTTCCTTTAGCCAGAAGAAATCATCGGATAATTTTAGCTTTTACCATTAATAAAGCCGGATGTTTGATTGCGTACAGACATTCGGATTACTATTTTTTGATTCTAAATGTTTATATCTGTTATAGTCTCTATCTTTAGTATAATTTATCTAGCGCTTTCAGTACCGCTATAGATGAATAGTGTAATCAGCTATTCTGCATTTAAACCATACTAACCTAGCGAGCTCTCCGGCTCGCACCACAAAGGATTGACAATTTTGCAATAGGTAATTTAGATGTAGAACCGCTGATGTTAATGCGATCGCAGCAAATAGGAAAGTATGGACGGGAATTGTAAAGTATCGCAACAAAATTTAATATTTCTTAGATTGCGTAGTTAATAAATGCTCAGTTGGCACCTGATACAATCGCAAAGTCAAGCTCGAAAATTGAAATTTTATTTCTCACCAAGGGTGGCTCTACTTTAAGAAAGTTAACAGTTAAATATAGGAGATTTCAAGTTTCTACAGTAGAGTTAAAGTAGAGTTTTAGCAGTTTGCAAACCAGTTTCATAGGTACTTGGGATTGAAAAAATATTCTATTTATCGGCAATCTGCTATAACTGTTCGTTATGTGGAGTAACAAACTTAATGAAACGCTTATTATCAATCGCAACTTTGGTCTTAGCACAGCTAACAGCAGGCAGCGCCTTGCTGAGTTTGACTAGCTGTACGCCAGTAACTACCGCTCAGAAAAACGTAGAGTCGCAATCACAGCAAACAGTTAAAATTAGCGGTTCCGGTTCAGCTTATCCAGCCTTAAAAATACTCACAAAAGCCTACGAAAAAAAAGTAAAAAATACAGAAATTATCTTTTTGCCTGAAAATCAAAGTAGCGGGGGAATTGCTGGAGTAAAAAACAGTTTAGTGGACCTCGGTGCTGTCAGCAGTAAGTTAAAATCTGAAGAAAATAACGGTCAAATAACGTATCATGAGATTGCCAAAGATGCCCTGATGGTAGCTACTCACCAGAGTGTTAAAGGCGTGAAAAATTTACAAACAAAAGATTTGCAAGCGATTTACAGCGGTGCGATCGCAAATTGGCGAGAATTAGGTGGGCCAGATGCTAAAATTGTTGTACTCGATCGCCCTGAAGACGAATCAGCCAAAAAGCTGTTGCGAAAGTATTATCTGGGCAAAAATTTGAAAATAACTTCATCAGCAGTGCTGCTGTCGCAGGAAGCAGAATTAATTAGGGCAGTGCAAGACACGCCCTATTCTATAGGTGCTTTCTCCCTCGCTTATGCAACTGCGAACAATCTGTCGGTCAACCACTTAAGTCTTGATAACGTAGCCCCCACAGTTGAAACTGTCAAAGCTGGAAAATACCTGATGGTGAGAACTATCGGCATTGTCTCCAAAACTACTCCCAGTCAAACTGTCCAAGGATTTATCGATTTTGTTTCTAGCCAAGAAGCAGCTACAGACTTGCTACAATCTGGATTTGTGCCATCTACTGCGAAGAAGTAAACAAAGTGTTGCTGATTCACCGTGTAAGCATGGTTAGCTGGTAAGGGTGCATCTTTTTTTTACAAAAATATCTCTGGGCCGAAGCATGACCGCAGTAAATCTCTGCTTTTAACACCAATAAATTATCTGTCAGAATGCTATGGACTGTGCCGCAGGCTTCGCCAAGGCTCCTACAAAATTAGGATGCTCTCGCTGGTAATGCCTCTAGATTTGTTTATCAAGCTCATAAAAAATGCAGATTCGCTACTTATTTAACAAAAATTCACTAACAACCAGCGCTAAAAATGCTCAAAAGTTGTGGCAGAATCGCCGCATAAAAACTATGTACTCTAAACTGGCCTTAAATCAGAAAATTGTTGTACCATTCCTGTTAGTAATCCTCACTCAGGCTATGGTGTTAATGATTAGCTTCGGCTACTGGTTTTCTAGCAGCTTGGAACAGCATATGATCGGCGAATTAGAGGCTCTTTCATCACTGGTTTTGCGAGACTTTCACCACCAAGAAGAGGACTTGCAGTTACAAACTAGGCTAGTAGGGGATACAGCGGTGGTTCGCTCGGCAGTAAATCAGCACGACACTACCGCACTCCTCCAGATTTTACTACCTTTAAAAACAACTTTGCAACTTGACTTGATTAAGGTAGTAGACAAAGATGGTATGGTTCTAGTGAATCTACAGGATGAGGCATTAGCTAATTCAATAGTTGACGATAAAACAGCCTTAGGCCAAGCAATTAAAGGTGTGTATTTATCTGACTTGGTAAGTATTAAAAAAGGAGACGGACATTTGCAGTCGGTTTTAGTGGGATTTGCGCCTGTAAAGTCTAAAGATGGTATTATCGGCGCGATTATTATTGGCACTTTAATCAGTGATGATTTGCTCAAAAAGCTGACTATTGGTACGCGAGAACACCTGATGGCGTTTAATCAAGAGAAAGCTGCGATCGCTTCTACTTTGCCAATAGTTAACAGCAATTCTTATTGGGTAAAATCCCTCCAAGAAAACCGTCCACAACGAGTTAGGATAGCGGGAGGAGAATATTTTGCTAAAAGTGTAGTGCTTTCTGGGCTAAATAATTCTTCTTTGACTGTGGTGCTGCTCAATTCTGTTGTGCCACTAGATGAAGCTAAACAAGCACTGTGGAGGAATTTATGGATTTTTTTCTTGCTAGCTGGGGCCTTCACTACTTTTGTTGGAATCAAGATCGCACGAGCGATCGCAAGCCCGATAGAAGCTATTACTAAAGTAGCTCAAAAAGCAACGCGAGAAGCTAATTTTACCGTGCAAGCTCCCGTTACTACTAGCGATGAAGTAGGATTGTTAGCAATATCTTTAAACAATCTAATTGGTCGGGTAGCAGAACACACTCAAGAGCTAGAAATAGCCCGCGATAATTTGGAAAACCGGGTAGAAGAGAGGACGAAAGAACTTTCTCAAAAGCACGAACAACTTTTGCAAGCCCACCACCAACTCCGCCAAGCATTGCAAAATCTTCGGGATACTCAAAGCCAATTAATTCAGGCAGAAAAAATGTCGAGTTTAGGCCAGATGGTGGCCGGAGTTGCTCACGAAATTAATAACCCTCTTAACTTCATTAGCGGCAATCTTAAATATATCGAGAGTTATGTTGAAGATTTAATGAAATTATGTAGTGTTTACCAACAAGAATATACGATACCAACAACTGCGATACAAAACATTACTGAAGAGATAGACTTTGAATTTATCACGGAGGATTTGACGAAAATTTTGTCTTCGATGAAGATTGGTACTGAGCGAATAAGTCAAATTGTGCTGTCTTTACGCAATTTTTCTAGGCTCGACGAAGCGGAACTTAAACGGGTCAATATCCACGAAGGAATTGATAGCACTTTATTGATTATCAATCACAAGATTAAAGATGGAATTGAACTCGTTAAAAATTATGAAATTTTGCCGCCTGTGGAGTGCTACCCCGCACAACTGAATCAAGTTTTTATGAATATAATTGGCAATGCCATTGATGCTTTGAATTCACAGGAAAAGCAGGAAAGCAAGCAAATTATAATTCAGACAGAACTAGAGCGACCTCATACCGAGCAACTGCACAGGGCGCTTGTGTGGGTACGAATTCGAGATAATGGCCCTGGGATTCCCCAAGAACTCACAACCAAGATATTTGACCCATTTTTTACAACGAAGCCTATAGGTCAAGGTACTGGATTGGGGCTTTCAATTTGCTATCAAATTATTGAAAAGCATCACGGTAAAATTGAAGTAATTTCAGAGGCTGGGAAAGGAACGGAGTTTGCGATCGCGCTTCCGGTGAGTCAGTCCGCAACAAGCTATACCCCAGATAGCGATAATTTTTAAATGCTGAGTTTTATAGCAGAAGGAAGAAGGAAGAAGGAAGAAGGAAGAAGGATGAGGTAATAATAGCAAGGGTTTCGGCAATCAAAATAGTCCTAACCGCCTTGGCGGTTGCTATAACTGCTGAGAAGGCGCTGGCGTGCGATCGCGAACAGCAGTAGCCATAGGATGTGACAGTTAAGAGGGTGGACGGCGAGAGCATCCCTAATTTAAAACTTAAAATCTTTGAAGCGCTTACCCTGTTTGAGAACAGCTCCCCTCTAGAGGTCGTGAGTAGAACTCCCTATCGCGAGACACTTGAGGAACTATACCAAAAACCTCTAAAATTCAAAAGCCCTTGGGCTTCAATAAATATAAGTTAAACAAATCGGTAGGTGCTATGAGAATTTCGCTTAAGAAAACAATTTCCACCCTAGTAACATCAGTTCTTTTGACAATCAGCACAGTCAATGCTGCTCGCGCCTTCACTTTTGACCAAACAGAAATCGAGCAAAGTAACGTTGCCGCTATTGCTCAGCCTCGCAAAGATGGCAGTTACCAACTGTTGATTGTAGAACAGATACCTAACAAACGGCAGTGCTGGAGCGAAAGTGGCGCTCGCCCTATTCAAGTCAATCCACTGTTGATGAACTTTGACTTTACTAACGATTGCAAACGCGCTACTGACAGTAACGGCTTTTCTATCCGCATGGCTGGTACTGACCTAGCATTACAATACAGCTTGAGTTTGCAAAATCTTAACGGTGATGTTGTACTGGTTGGTAGTCCGAGCGATCGCAACGCTCAGCCAATAGTTATCGGCAGAACTCAAGGCAATGTCAATAGCTTTATGAAAATTATTCTAGAACCAGGTTGGCGCTTTACCAAACGGTCTTATCAAGGTAAAACATTAGGACATTTTTATTTTACTAGCAATCAGCTTGCACCCGGAACTACCGGAGGTGGTAATGTTGACACTTCAACAACATTCAAAGATATTGCTAACGATATTTACGCTGCCGAAATTAAAGAAGCTGTAGCATTGGGATTTGTGGCAGGGTTTTCTGAAGATAATACTTTTAGACCTCAACTTGCTTTAACGAGAGAGCAATTGGTATCTTTAGTATTGGAATCTCTAAAGGGAATACAAGGTGCTAATATTGCGATCCCCAGTCAAGTTTCGGCTCGACCTTACAGCGATGTTGAAGCTTCCCGCTGGAGTGCAGCTAAAATTCAATTTGCACGGGATAACAAGATAGTCAGCGGCTATAAAGATGGAACTTTTCAGCCAACTCAACCAGTTACTCGCGCTGAATTAATGGCTGTGTTGCGCCAAGCGGCATTATTTGGTTTATCTGCACGGGGAATGAGTCCGGTGTTAACTCCTAAACAAGCGCCGACAAATTTCTCTGATATTCAGGGTCACTGGGCCGCTGCTACTATTAGCCAAATGTCTTCTTATTGTAAGGTAGCTTCTCCGGTTAATGAAATCGGCAGCCAGTTTTCTCCTGATAGTTCTACTAAAAGGAATTATGCGGCGGCGGCTACATTGCGGATGTTAAAATGTGTTAAAGGTCAGTAGTTTGGTGGAGTGTAGGGTGCGTCAGACTCAGTTATTGATCGATGAGGGTTTTTGCCTCTGACCATTGGTGTCAACTTAAGCCGAAAGCCCGCCAGGGACTAAAGTCCCTGTCTAATAGCTAAAGTCCTCTAAAGAGGACTAATAATGAGTTTAATGCCATTTCTCTAGTCCTCTTCAGAGGACTTAAGCTTTGAGACAGGGGTTTTAACCCAGGGCTGTTTCATTCTCCGTAGGGGCGGTGCCCCCGTGCCCGCCCAGAGGTCTGAAACCCTCATTTGATGGTTGGTGAGGGGGGTAGGCACGGGGGCACTACCCCTACAAAATCGCGGTTTTTCCGAGAATGAAACCGCCCTGGGTTTTAACCCCTGTCGGACTCTCGGTTTCACGTTAAGTTAACACCACTGACCTCTGACGCACCCTACAAATGCGTGCCAGTTGCTTAATTCCTACTATAAGGTAGGCGTGAGTATTACATTAATATCAACACCCACCTTAGTAATAATTAAGTGGCAGCCTTTTCCAAAATCAACTTAGACCGCTTCACTTTTTCTGGTATAACAATGGGATAATCTCCCGTGAAACAAGCAGAACAGAAGTTGTTAGCATCTTCCTTAGTCGCCTTTAGCATTCCTTCTCTACTTAAGAAGGCTAGAGAATCAACTCCAATTTGCTGAGCAATTTCGGCTACTGATTTTGTAGCAGCAATTAACTGATCTTGGTTATCGGTATCAATTCCGTAGAAACAAGGGTGAGTTACTGGGGGCGAGGAAATTCTCATGTGTACTTCAATAGCACCCGCATCCCGCAAAGCTTTAACAATTTTACGGCTAGTAGTTCCTCTCACAATCGAGTCATCAACCATGATTACTCGTTTACCCTCCAATACATCTTTAAGAGGGTTGAGTTTCATCTTAATTCCTGATTCTCGCATCGTCTGAGTTGGCTGAATAAATGTCCGTCCGACGTAGCGATTTTTAATCAAGCCTTCAGCATAAGGAATACCTGAAACTTGAGAAAAACCAATGGCAGCAGGAATTCCAGAATCGGGAACGCCGATGACCATATCAGCATCAATGGGCGATTCTTCTGCTAGTTTGCGCCCGATTCTGAGCCGATAGCTATACAAACTTTCGCCTTCCATTATGCTGTCTGGTCGAGCAAAATAAATCATTTCAAAGATGCAAAGTTTTGGCTTTGGTTGTTGACTCCAGTGGAAGGAAGCCATACCATCTTCGGTGATCCAAACTAATTCTCCTGGCTCTACTTCTCGCAAATATTCGGCACCAATGATATCTAACGCGCAGGTTTCTGAGGCTAAAGCGTACCGGATGGGATTAGTGCCAAAAGTGCCAATTACGAGGGGGCGCACGCCGTAGGGATCGCGCACTCCCATTAAGCCTGCGGGGGTGCCGATGACTAAACTAAAGGCTCCTGTGCAGCGATGAAAGGCGCTGATTGCTGCTTCTAGCCAGTCTTTGCCGTCGTCTACTTCCAGTGCGATCGCGACTGCGATCATCTCAGAATCGGTTGTGCTGACAAAGTTGCAATTGCGGTTTAGCAATTCTTCCCGTAAGATGCCAGTATTGACAAGGTTGCCATTATGTGCTAGAGCTAATGACCCTAAGCGAGTTTCGACAACAGCAGGCTGAGCATTCACAATTTTAGATGAGCCTGTGGTAGAGTAGCGGGTGTGACCAACTCCTATGGTTCCAGGTAGGTGACTTAAGCAGGATTCGTTGAAGACTTGGGATACTAGCCCCATATCTTTGTGCAAATGCACTTTTTCACCCTCAAATGTGGCTATTCCAGCCGATTCCTGACCCCGATGCTGTAAGGCGTACAGACCAAAGTATGTCATTTTAGCGACATCTTCACCGGGAGCACAGACACCGAAAACACCGCAAGCTTCTTCTTGCTTGTCGGATGCTAAATTTTCGTCAGCCGCGAGGGAATGGTTGGGGATCATGGTATGGCTTGGTTCCTAATCAGGATCGTGGGTTAGTGGGAGGCTCTGAAAGCTGAATGCTGTCCGGCGCAGTCGCCGCCCAGTTTAATTGTTTCTTAATGTTCCCATGTATTAGGCATTAACTCACATCCTATGCCTTGAGGCAGATGCTTAGGGTGTTGGAGGACATGGTAGTAGCGATCGCGCATATTTCCAATTGTAACGTTAGTTAACGATTAGCGATCGGGGCGATCGCCCCCAAACCAGATCCGGGACTCTCACAACTAAGGCTAATGGCTAATGGCTAAGATTCGGAGCGGTTTTTTTGATATTTTTTGTTTGTGACAAAGGTTATCTGGTAAAAGCGCCCCTTGTATCTACAGCTTCAAAAATTAGACTTAAGGCGCGATCGCGCTTCTTAAAGATGAGAATTAAGGTGCGATGCCTGCGACTGGATGCTTTGTGCGCTTGACTTTCCTGTGTAATTGACCCACTATATTATCATGGGAATATGTGCGGCCAGATTAGGTCAATGATGAGGAAGAAAGACAATGGTTCAATCACCTCCCAAACTTCTAACTGTTGATGAATTTATCACCCACTACGGCGATCGCGATCGCTACGAATTAATTGATGGTGAGTTAACAGAAATGGAACCAACAGGGCCTCACGAACAAGTATCGGCTTTTATTGGGCGAAAACTGAATGTAGAAATCGATCGTCAGGATCTATCCTACTTTATCCCCCCTCGCTGTCTCATCAAATTATTAGGAACAGAAACATCTTTTCGCCCTGATGTCATTGTCTTAGATGAACCTGAATTGATTAATGAACCTTTGTGGCAACAAGAACCTGTAATTACATCTGGAAACTCGATTAAACTAATTGCGGAAGTTGTCAGTACCAACTGGCAGAATGACTACGCTCGGAAAGTTGAAGATTATGCCTTGTTAGGCGTGCCTGAATATTGGATTATTGATTATTTGGGGATTGGTGGCAGAGAATATATTGGCAAACCGAAACAGCCTACAATTACAATTTGTACCCTGCGAGAGGATGAATATCAAAAAGAGTTGTTTCAAAATAATGCTCGACTTGTTTCTTTTATTTTGCCTGAATTGCAAGTAACGGCACAACAAATATTTGCAGCAGGCAGAGCATTTTAACTTAATGGAGACGTGCCATAGATTTATCTGATATTTTAAGGCAGGGTAAAATTTGCCATCGAGAAAATTATAAACAACTTCTCAGACATAGTTGTACCAGCAGAACAGAAGCGCGATCGCTTTCCTTATCCTTAGTGAACCTGCGTCAAAAGGTTAAATTGATCGCTATCAACGCGACCAGATTGATACAAAATTTGTGCAATTTCCACAAGCGTTAAAACCGCATGAGCCTGATAACCATTATCCTGCAATTTATCTTTCACCCCCTGTCCATGATCGATAAATACCACAATATCTTTGACATTCAAACCAGCAGACTTTAACTTAGCAGCCCCTTCCATTGCACTCTTCCCAGAAATCAGAATATCATCCACTACAACAATCATTTCTCCCGCCTGAAAATGCCCCTCAATTAACCTACCCGCACCGTAAGTTTTTACCTCCTTACGCGGGAAAATCATCGGTCGTTCCATTCGCAAAGCTAAACCCGTTGCTGTTGGCAAAGAACCATAAGGTATTCCCGCAATTCGATCAAATCTAAGGTCTTTAAGAATGTCGGCGTAAGCACTGACAATTAAATGGAAAATTTGGGGAATCGAGATAATTGGTCGCAAATCAATGTAATAGGGAAATACTGCTCCCGATGCTTGCACGTGGTCGCCAAAAACTATGCAGCCAATGTCATAAAGTTGTAATATCAAATCGCGGTGAGGTTCAGGCTGTAAAAAGCATACATCTGGAAGCCACAACTCGCAAGTAGGACTACCTTCTAATACCCGAAGACGCTGTTCGTTAACAGCGTCTCGCAACTCCTTAATTGCCTTACCATTATCCTGTTTTGCTAATAAATTTGATGGGACTGGTAATAGCAATCCTTCACCATTTTTATTTAAACCAGCAGCAAGAATTTGGGTAAGATCGTCTGCTTCTGTGAGATCGTTTTCTTCTGCTATATCTCCGTGAATTAAAATTAGCCGTTCTGGGGCAGCTTTGCGGATGCGAGCTAACATATCTGCCATTACTCCTACTTCTAAACCGAGTTGATCGGGAGTTCCCCAACTTTGAGCTGCTTGTACTAATTCCAAGTAAAGAGGATGTTCTGCTGTCGGATATTCTTGTAAAGTTGCGGCGGAAGGATTAGCTGTTGCACACAGTATAAAAACTGCTTTGCCGGGATATACTAAAAACGGAGTTACTTGGTCAAGTCCGGCATAAGGAGATAAGGTAATAGCATCTACTTGCCAGTCTTCAAAGGCGGTACGAGCAAAAGCAGTGCTCGTGTTTAAGTCGCCATGTTTTGCATCCAAAATTACTGGAATATGAGGGGGAATGCTTTTTAAAGTTTGTTGCAATAGTTCTAAGCCGGGAATACCTAAAGCTTGATAAAATCCTAAGCTAAGTTTATAAGCACAGATCGAGTTGGCTGTTTTTTCAACAATCGATTGTAGATAATTTTTCCAGTTATTGAGAGAAATTTTAGTAGGATCTTGACCGAGTGTACTGGAAACGGGGAAGCTTTCTAGATCGGGGTCGAGTGCGACATAAAGCAAGCTTTGATTTCGCTCGATCGCGCCTAGCAACTTATCAAAGAAATTCGGTTGATTGTTCATTGATAATAGGTGTTTAGTATTGTTCTTATTTAGGTATTAAGTCGATTTTGGCGGTTATAGCTAGGGAAGAGGGAAGAGGTAAAAGCAGCTTACTTGGTAAAGAATTATGAACCAGAGGTAAGAGTTGGAGTTGCCCTAAGCGCCTTGGCGGTTGCTATATCGTTTTCGCCACGATTTCTAATTGCCAAAGGCATCTTCCAGAAAGCGATCGCGCTCTCTAGAAGATGCAATTGGTAATATTTGAATTTTATACGGTATTGTTACCCGAATGCGATCGCGCCAGTGAATTGATGTTCTAGCAGCATGGGTTAACACGCAAAACTAAGCGAACCGTGCCGCTGACGTTAGAAGGTACTTGCCAAGTGAGGAGCGATCGCTTCATGAAATCAACTACTTCAAGCGCTTTCAATGTCGATGCTCTGTCATCTAAAATAATGCGCCCGACGCGACCATTTTCTACAGGAAAATCGAACACAATTTCCCCACTATACCCATTGGGTAAATTAAGCTTTTTCAGATATCTTTCTAAGGACTCTATTACCATTTTATCCAAGCTATTCAAGCCAGTTAAACTGAGAATTTCCAAGCGCAATGGAGAGGAAGCTAATTCATCATCTTTATCGGGAGCTAACCAATCTGTATTTCTATCAATAGCTCGGGCATAGCATATACCGTTTGGCTCTGTCAATAAATTGGGCATCGCAAATGAATTCAGCGTTCCTTCGCAATTCCTAATAACTTGATTGAAGTTTTCCCGGCTTAAGGGAGCGAGAAAGGAAGAGAAATTACCGCTACCAGGAGCGCTTAGGCCGGGAGCACTAGGCGATAGGAAATGCGCCTCATAGCTAACACCTTCGGGCATCTCCACTGGCACTTCCACTGAAATACTGTTTCCTTCAGCATCGACGCGCACATCTTCACTAACAGCAACAAAAGCCGTATATTCCGACAATAATTGATAATTCAAAGCCGTATCTGTCACTGCTTCTACTAAAGATTTCTTTTCGCCGCTAAACATCTGATTCATCAAATCTTTAATGCGCTGCCGTCCCCAAAGTTGAGCAATAGCTAAATTGCCACCCTCCTCAAAATTGAGGCTAAAAGTTTTTTCATAACGGTTGCCACTAGCAGCAATTCCTGAAACTTGCAGTTGACAACCCCCTTTTTTATTTCCAAGATTTAGAGGGATACGCCCAAACACAACTAAAGGCTGTTCAGCAAATAAATCAGGCGGCGATGACGGGTAAATAATCGGTAACTCTCCCTCACATTGCCAGTTAATTGAAATATTAGTTAGCACGGGATTATTAATTTGGCGGAAAAACTTTTCTGCAACTGCCTGAGTCGGTTCGTCTTGACGCACGACTTGGCAAGTACCCCGCCCAATTTCTGCAATGCGATTCAATAAAAAGCGATTTACTGAACTGCCAACTCCGAAACTATAAAGGCGATTTCCAGATTTTAGATGCTGCTGCACTTGCGCGATCGCTTCATTTTCATTGCCAATATAACCGTCAGTTAGCAACACGATACTCCGCAGCCGCCCCGCCTCTGCTGCTGGGAAATTCAGGACAGCACGAATCCCGTTAAGCAATTCCGTACCGCCACTAGCTTGCAATTTATTGATGTAATTTATTGCCTGAGTTCGATTTTGGGATGTATTCGCTAGAGGGTTAGCTGAAAGCTGCCGCGCTGTATTCGCAAAGTCAATGATAGTAAAGGTATCGTTGGGATTTAGCCCATTAATAAATTGCCGCATTAATTCCTGCGATTTCACTAGCGGATCGCCAGCTTGGGAACCGGAAGTATCCATCAGAAAAACGACATCTTTAGCGACAATTTCATCACTGCGATATTCCAATGCTGGAATCAAGTAAATGGCAAAATGACCGCCGCGATCGTCTGCTTGAGTTAAAACAGTAGCTTCAGTGCGATCGCCAGCAACGCTATAGCGCAGAATTAAATCTTTGTTAGGAATTATATCTTCTTTATCCAGTTTTACCTGCACGATATTACCTTGATGTTCGATGCGTAATTTGTGGGAAGTGGAACGCACATTTGAGAGAGGTAAACCCGCATCAATTTCTACTGTTACACCGATATCGTGTCCTGAACGAGTTTCTGGATGTATCACAGGTGGAGTAATTCGGGAAGCGTCAGGAACTCGATCTGTATCCCCACTTGCATCAATTAGCTTACCGGGAATGTAGCGCGGCCCTACTACCATTGGAAACATAAATTCGTAATCGCCGCCCTCAAATTTCAGCGAATTAGTGTAGCGAATTGTGACATTTATTTGTTCTCCTGGTTTGATATTAGCAAGAGATTGGGTAAAAATGTTGTCTCGCTCTTGCTCTAAGAGTCCAGCGGTGCGCCCTTCCTGTTTGGCTTTTTTGTAGATTTGTTTGGCTTCTTCGCGTTTTTTAATGTTACCTTTGATGATGCGATCGCCTATTTTAATTTCCATACCATCCACTGCCGCTTCATCAGGCAAGGGGAAAATATAAACCGCTTCCAAAGGTTCATTGAAAGGATTCTCAAAGGTTTGTACTACTTCCACCCGCGATAGGTTCCCAGCAATTTTGGCTTGGACTTCGGTATGTTGCAGAGGAAAGCTAAGTTGCTGTTTAGAAGTAGATTGAATATACAAGCCGCCTAACCGATCGTTTAATGTTTCAGGTGTAGTCTGGGGCATAAGTATTTCCTTGATTTTCAGAATTATATTATAAGATATTTCTCAGCTAGAGGGACTTATGCAAAGATTTTCCCTCAGACCCAATCCGATCTAAAAAACTAATACATTATCGTTGCTCTTGTCACCCAAGATAATGTATTAGTCTCATACAATTCAACATTTAGTAAATGTTACGACTAGCGATTGTGCTTCAATTCCTCAATGCCTCCCCAACTTCCCGCGATATCAGCTTTAAACCAAAGAGAGAGATTTTATCTCTGGAATAACATATATATCTGGAGTAACATACTTCAGAAACAAGTCTAGAGTTTCCTTCTTGAGCCACCCTTTATGAACAGCCATTTCCCCAAAACGCTTACCTGATTTCAGTTGCTCACTCAAAAGCGTATTAATTTGATCGTCATCTAACAGTGCAGCAGATTTGAGATATTGACCCAAAGGTTTTTTATCTTCCCTTGCTGCTAAATTCGGCAACTGTTCTGCCAAAAAATCAACTGTTTCAGGTTTGATCCACCCCCGCCGCGCTAGAATTTCCCCAAACCGCAAACGGTAATTCTCCTCTGCTTGCTCTTTGACTACTGCTGCTACTTGCTCGGCAGAAATCAAGCCTGCTTCTTGCAAAATCTGACCGATTGGTTTTGAATTATTTTGTTGAGCTAGTTGAGTTTCAGCAATGAGGCAAGCTTCTTCGATCTGAGCATTAGATAGAGCCAAATTATCAGAATCGGCGGCTACAGCATCAGGGGAACTTGCAAAAGGAGTTTTATACAGCTTTAACTTTTGCTGGAAAATCAACCAGAAAAAAGGTAAACCTTCTAGTAAATATCTTTTCCACAGACGTTGAGGCTCTGATAGCAGTCTGTGAAGCCATTCTAAGCCAACTTCACTCATCCATTTTGGGGAGCGATCGCGACATCCAGCCTCAAAGTCAATTGTTGCACCAATAGCCAAGAACACTTTAATATTTTTCAGGCGATCTTTATACAGATTAATCCATTTTTCTTGCTTTGGTGCGCCCACTCCAATTGCTAAAACTGTTGCACCCGATTGATTGATTAAGTCTACAATTTTATCGCACTCTTCGGCGTTTCTTTCAAACCCAAAGGATGGAGAATAACTGGCTACTACCATATTCCGCCCCACCTTAGCATTAATTTGCCGCCGCGCTTTTTCTGCTACGCCTTCAGCAGCCCCCAGCAGAAATATTTTTACATTTTTGTCCTGCTTGTAATGGTTATAAAAAGCAGGGAAAAAATCGGAACCAGATATTTTTTCTTGAAGTGGCTTTCCTAAAAACTTTGAAGCGTACATTACAATTTTGCTGTCACACACTCGGTAATTGGCCAATTGATAAGCTTCGTAAAATTCTTGGTCTTTTTGCAGCTTCATCAAATGGTCTACATTAGGTGTAAAGACAACTCCACCATCACAGCCTAGCCGATCGAGCAACTCGGCTGTTGATAAATTGTGAATCGAAACATTAAGTACGTCAATCATTTTCATGGCAATACACCCCTATATTGTTACGTTAACTAACTCTTAGTGAAAATACGGATGACTCAGTTTGTGTTTTGCATTTATGCTTCTAAGTATATTCGCGGTTACGGAGATTTGTCTCGGTAAGTACGGTCATTGTGTAAAGATTCCATAAAGTTAGGGTGAAGAAACTGTAAAGTTTATGTAAAGCTTCCGTAGTATCCCGGTTGTCGGCGAGAAAATCTCCAGTCCTTACTTACGTATTCAAACTGCAACCTACAAAATATAAGTAAAAATACTTACGCCTCTCTATATCCTTGCTACTGCCAGCATTTAAGCTATGCGTAAGTGAAGCTGTGATAGTGTGATAATTAAAGAATTAAAATCACTCTAGAGGTAGATTGCCATGCTCACGAACGCTGTTGTCTGCTACTTAATAATTGCCCTAGTAGTTTTTAAAGTTTGGCTGGAAGCTTTTTGGGGCGATACTACAACCCCGAAAACTAACTGTATATCTTGGACGGCTTTAATTTTGGCTCCGCTGTTATGGCCAATAGTTTTACCTCTGTCAAACTTTGAGCTAGCCGTAAAGATTAGCTCAACAATTATTGACTACCATAATAACAGTTAACAATTAACAAACCGTTAATCGCAGGTGGTGTCTTTAAGGTTATACCTAAGATAGTTGTGGATGCGATCGCAAGTTCTAGCTATCAGTTCGCTTACCTGAGAATTCAAATCATTGCTGTTAATAGCAACTCCTGCTGTCTCTGTAACGCGCCACACTTTCACAGTGCCGTCCCAGCTACCCGAAGCTACCATTTTCCCGTCCGGGCTCCAACTCACGCCATAGACGCGATCGCCATGTCCTGATAAAGTTTTCAGCAGGCGACCATTCCAGTTCCAAAGTTTCACAGTATTGTCAAAACTCGTTGAAGCTAACATTTTCCCATTCGGGCTGAAACTAACTCTTGAAACTTTATTACTGTGATCCTCTAAAGTTCTCAGCAAACGACCATCTAAACTCCAAAGTTTCACCGTATTGTCATCGGAAGCGGAGGCGATGGTACGGCCATCCGGGCTGAAATTAACCCAATTAACCTCGCCTCTGTGTCCTGCGATTGTCCGCAACAACTTGCCATTTCTATTCCATAGTTTGACGGTGCTATCAGCACTGGCTGTGGCAATAGTTTGACCATTTGGGCTGAAACAAACGCTATAAACCCAGCCTTTAAAGCCTGCGATCGCGCCCAGGAAATCGCCGTTTCTATTCCAAAGTTTCACCGTTTTATCAGCACTAGCAGTTGCGATCGTCAGTCCATCCGGGCTAAAATTCGCGTCTAAAACTTCATCACTGTGAGCTTTCCAACTTTTAAGCAATTTGCCGTCCAAACTCCATAGTTTTACCGTTTTATCTTTGCTTGCTGAGGCAATTGCAGAGCCATCCAGCGCGAAACTTACACTGTAAACCCATTCTTTATGTCCCTTAAAAGATAGTGGAGATGGAGAATTTTTGAGTTGCGTAGGGGCCTTTCCCCCTTGCCCACCCTGAGTTGCGATCGGTTTTAAATTGTTAGTTAAAGACTGTTCAATATTCTCAATTCCTTCGGCTTTCAAATTCCAAACTTTTACCGTTTTGTCTCGGCTTGCCGAAGCAATGACATTACCATTAGGACTGAAACTCACGCCATAGACCAAAGGTTCGCGCTCTTTTGGAAATTTGACCTCTAGGGTTTTTAAGAGTCGAATGTCAGGTTTCCAAAGTTTTACGGTGTTGTCTGCACTGGCAGTAGCGATTGTTTTACCGTCGGGACTGAAACTCACACCGTAAACTATAGTGCTATGACCTTTTAATATTGCTAACAAGTTACCGTCAAGACTCCAAATTTTTACAGTGTGATCTTCGCTAGCAGTTGCTAATGTTCGATCTACGGGGTTAAAACTTATGCTTCTAATACCACGCTCGTGGGCTTCCCATGTTCTTAATAATGTTCCGTCTCTACTCCAAATCTTCACAATTTTGTCAGCATCGGCGGTGGCAATGGTGCGACTATCAGGGGAGAAACTAACACTTGTGACATCAGCGTTAGAACCGTTGAGATTTTTGAGAAACTTAGAATTTTTACCTCCTTCCCCCTCAATACTCCAAAGTTTCACGGTGTTATCGTAACTAGCGCTAGCAAGGGTTTTACCGTCGCTACTCCAACTCAAACTCATAACGCCGTTGCTATGTCCTTTAAGCGCGATCGCCAAACTTTTCCTATCTTTATTCTTTGTTGTTTCTTGCTTCAAATTCCACAGTTTTATCGTCCGATCTTTACTTGCGGAAGCTAGGATAGTACCTTGACGGTTAAAAGCAATAGTCAAGACACTTTCAGTATGCCCAGATAAAGTTTCTAGTAATCTGCCCTCAATGCTCCAAAGTTTAACAGTTTTATCTTTGCTAGCGGTGGCGATTTTCTGACCATCAGGACTGAAACTGACAGCATAAATGCGATCGCTGTGACCCTCCAGATTTTTGATAAATTCGCCGTTACTGCTCCAAAGTTTCACCACTTTGTCGTCGCCAACAGTAGCAATAGTTTTGCCATCTGGACTAAAACTCACATCCCAAACCCAACCTTTATGGCCTTCTAATCTATTGTACTCTTGCAGTTCTGAGAGTGGCCCCTGTAAATTGTGAATTACTGCTTTTTGCAGTAGTTGATTAGGCGCTCCTAGCAACTGCAATTTTTTCGCGGCCCGCAAGCTATTTACTAAAGCATCAAGGTGTTTTCCAGAAATTCGCAGAGCTTGAGATGCTGAATTTAGCGCCTTGATTTCAGCGACTTCTGCCTCTCTTTTTTGATATCCGGCATTAAATGCTTCTTTTGCTTGATAGGCAGCTCCCCATCCGGCAATAATTGCCGCAACTGAAATAATGCCAAGTCCGAACAGAGCTTTCTTAATTGTCCGCTTAGCTTTCTGCTCTGCTTCTATCAATGTCTGATTAGCAGCGGCTAATATCTCAGATGCCTGTTTTTCAGTTTCTAAAGCAATTATTACTTCTCGTTTTTCCCCTTCCAAGCTCGCAGCTAAGAATTGATAATCTAAATCGTTCAAGCTTTTATCCGCGGCCCAAGTTTGGGCATCCCGTAGTGCTTGACCTCGCAATAACCGCGAGTCATCTTGACGGCTAGAATTTACCCAAACTGTAATTGCTTCAGAGTATGGCCGCAGAGAAGCTAAGGCTCGATCTACCCAATTTTGATTAAATATTTCTTGATAGATGCGGTTGTAAATTTTGATTTTTCCATCTTGTTTTACTACTAAACCAGACAGGCGTAGTTCTGTTTCTTCGGGACTACCATCGGCAACTATTTCTCCCTGTAAAATTTGCTGGTAAAGTCCCAGGAGGCGGCCTGAATTCTGTTCGCTGCTGAGGATGCGATCGCGAATTGTCTTTAAATGCTCTGGTTCATCGCGATATTCCCAATTTTCGATCAGATGATGCTGCACCATTAGCTCAACATTGGGTCTTCTATTTTCAGCATTTTTAACAACTATCTGACACAATTTTTGAGTTAAAAACGGTTGTCCCCCAGTCCAACTCAAAATTTCTTTTAAAACAATTTCTGGTTGGTCTGCAACTTCTGCCAATCCCGATAGTAAAGATGGTGTTGCTTCCTCTAGCGTAAAACCTGTTAGCTCAATACCTTCACCAATATTAAACTGCGTCCGCTGTTTATCAGCAATCAAATCCTGCGGAGTTCCCACTCCCAAAAGGCAAAAAGTCAGGCGGTTATATTCAGAATTATTTGCCCGTTTATTATAGCAAGCGCGGAGAAAAGCAAAAAAATCATCTTTAAAATCAAGAGGAATAATACTATCTATTTCATCTATAAAAATTACAATATTCTGCGGTAACTCTCTCAGCAAAACTGACTCTATGAACTCGCTAAATTTATCTAATACTGACAAGGCATTATGTTTTTTCCACCAATCTATGCAATTAATCTTTTTAGATAAATTCAACTCCTTAACTAACCTTCTCACAATCCCTAAATACCACTTTTCCGGCGTAACATCTAAAGTCCCAATTTCTGTAAGATCGATAGCCGCACAACTAACTCCTTCAGCATTCAACCTTTGGGCAGTTCGCACCCATAAACTAGATTTGCCCATCTGTCGCGAGTTCAATACATAACAAAAAATTCCCTGTTTCAATCCATTGTACAGAGCATTATCTGCTTGTCTGACTACATAAGTCGGGTGCTGATATTCTAAACTTCCCCCAACTTGATAAGAGTTATGAACTGACATAAATCATCGTTTAGGACATAATTGGTTTGAGATCCAAGACAAAACCAGGTAGCACATCTTCACCGGAAAGAGTGGTCGGATTTTCGAGTATTTCCACATCTCGATTGGGGCGATAAATTTCTACCCGCTTATTTTTTCGGTCAATTAACCAACCCAATCTCGCACCATTTTCGATGTACTCTTGCATTTTTTCTCGCAATTCTGTTAAAGTATCGGTAGCAGAGCGTAATTCAACTACAAAATCAGGACAAATGGGAGCAAATTTCTGTTGTTGTTCTGAGGTTAAAGCATCCCAACGCTCTTGCTTAATCCACGATACATCAGGAGAACGTTCCGCACCGTTGGGTAGTGTAAATCCGCTTGAGGAGTCGAAGCCTTTGCCTAGTTTTGTTTGTTTATTCCAGATTCCTAGTTCAACGGCGAGATCGAAGTTACGGTTGCCTGTAACACTGCCTGTAGGTGGCATAATTAATAATTCTCCTTTGGCTGTACGTTCAAATCTTAAATCGCGGTTGTTTTGACACATTTGAAAATACTGCTCGTCACTCAAATCGATTTTTAATTTGAGAGGATGAGTTAAGGTGCTTGTTGATGTATTCATAACCTATTTACTTTTAATAATAAGATTAAGTATATCAGATGTTATCCCCAAACTTATGTTGAAAATACTGGCGATACAACTCACAACTAGGTATCACACCATTTTGCTGCTGTTTAACTAACCCGATACTCAGCAATTTAAACTGTAGCATTGATTCTAACTGTACGGTATCCTTAGCATTAACTACCTGTTTGAAGGCAGTTGCTAGTTGAGGATATTCTTGAATAGTTCCCCAATGTCCCTGTAAATGTTCGCGGTAAATTCCCACATCTGTAGGAGCAGTTTGTAGCAGTTGCTCTAGTGTCAGATTCTGACGGCGCAGGTGATAAATTGCCAATTGTACTAAATAAGGATGCCCTCCCACCATTGCCATTAAAGGTGCGAGCTGCGAACCTGTATTGGTATCGCAATTCAAGCCGTAACGCTCGGCTAAATCTTGCACTTGTTGGGTGGTAAATTCTGGTAATTCTATTGGCAAGCCTACATTGAATGGCGATTGATTTACCTTGAGGGGAATGTAAACGTCTGTGGAATGCACAATTACTAACCGTAGTTTTTTCCAGATCGAATCTTTTAATTTTGCATATTCATGTAACACTCGTAGTAAGCCGAAAAAGTCTTGAGCAATTTCGGCATAAGGGAAAATTCGATCTACTTCATCTAAACCTAATACTAAAGGCGTATCTATTTCTGATAGTAGATAATCTTCAAAGTAATTTGTACAGTTAGTATTGCTGGTAAAAATTTCTTCATCCCAATACTCTGCTAATTTATTTGGGAGTTGTAGTTCCCTGCTTACACACTTACAAAACCAGCGCAGAAATTGGTCAAGGCTTTTTAATACTCCTCTATCTGCTAGCAAAAGATTGAGATTTACTGTTCTGTATCCCGCTTGAACTGCACTATTTAAAATGCGATTGAGTAGTGAAGTTTTGCCCATTTGTCGGGAAGCTTTGATGCGGATTAGCGCTCCTGGTGTTAAAATTGCTTTGCAACAATCAGATTCAATGGGAGAACGTTCTACATAAAAGGTTGAATCTAATTCAACTGGCCCTTCTGGAAATTCGAGCGATATGGCTGCTGGGGATTGTGTGGGCCCTGTCGCAACTAATTTTCGCTCTATTGCTGTCCGAAAATTACTTTTGCTTACCTCTTCTCCCAAGGCTTCGGAGAGTAATTTCCAGAATTTGTGACCAACTGTTCGCTGTAGGTAATTAACGGTATATTCTGTATTTGCTGACATTTCTTCGTAGGTTTGATGCAGCCAAGCGCCCCGAAAAATAGCAGTTTCGACATCCGTTAAATATCTCCCAACAGTGATAAAAACTGCTTGATTTGCTATGTTTAGCGCTTGTTCAAAATTTAGGGTTTTATCTTGCATGAAGCCTATAATTTTCAGGCTGGAATTGGAATCTTAATTAAATATTATAAAACTTGCTCAGGCGATCGCGCCACAGAACCCAGATGTTAACACTCTGGCGGTTGGGGGTTTCACCATAGCATAAAATCCCAATTTTGGCAAGAGGGCTTGTGCCATTTGTGATGGCGATCGCATTTAGCTGTAGTAGCCATCACCTGGTTAAAACGCCTAAATCACTACCCAGCAAGGATTTGAACAGTTGACAAATACTAGAGCCCGTGAGATTTCGCGAGTACGGTTATCAAACTGTCAACTGGGGTATCGCGAAGCGGATAAAAGTAGTTTTGAGTAGTAGAAAGTAAAAGTTCATGCACCAACATTTACAGTTCACCCTTTGGAGGCGCTGATGTACTACCTACTCCTCAATCACCAAAACCAGGAACTCAAAGACCTATTTCCCGAAGGGATTCCCAGTTTTGGCCCGAATCCTGACGACCTGATCGAGATTTACGACGAGTTTAGCTATGAACTAATTGACGTACAGCCGGCTTTTCGAGTCAACGTCAAAGAGTTGACAACCGAACAGGAGTTAAAACTGTTCAACCTCTACGCTGTAGGCGTGGACGACCCCCAGATGGTGATCGATTGCTTTCAATTGCTAGAGAAGGGTTGGGTGACAATTCCCGTGGAAGAAGTGGAATCTGTGGTTTGGCGCGAAGGGGAGAGGGTTTTTGCTTTTGGTGGCGACTTGAGTGCTGCGATCGCCCATTAAAACTCACTGATTTCTATCTTACTACCTCCTCAGAGCGATGAAACTTAAACAACCCGTAAAAACTCTTTGACCAATTTTGCACCTATTCCACCAGAAATTATATTTCAAAGCAACAGTAGGGTCTGCAATCCACGCTCTACCCATAGCTGTGACTAGCATCACACCCAGCGGCAACAACTCATCACTTAGTTTAAATCTTTGCCATCACGCACTAGCGACAAAATAATCACGTTCCTCCAACTGCGGCCATCACTTCTGGTTCAGGGGAAAGACCGGATGATAAAAGTGTCGAGTTAAACGCTTTTGTCTTATGTCTCATGTTCCCGCCCTCCCCAACACCTTAGCGATCGCAAGTCTTTTCAACTCTCTCAATATTTTAGGATTTGCTCTCAGCAGAAATAGAGTATTTCCCCCTCAAAAGATGCAATCCCAAACAGCCTTAACCTCGAAAAAAACTGCCAGAAACTTTTATCTCCAAGGTGTAAAAAAGTTGGCAGAACAAGACTTCTGCGGCGCAATAGAAAATTTCAACCAAGCTCTCAAGATTAATCCTAATTCGGCATCAGCTTATAATGACCGAGGTGTTGCTCGTTACAATTTGGGAGAGAAACATTCAGCCTTACAAGATTTAAACACAGCAATTGCGATCGCTCCCAACAATGCTAAATTTTACACCAATCGGGGCTTTATTCGTAGCCGCATGGGAGACAATGACGGAGCTTTAGTTGACTACAAATTAGCGCTAACACTTAATCCCAACTGTGCCAAATCTTACTTTAACCGGGGCATTATCCGCTACAATTTGGGAGAACGAGAAGCAGCGCTAGCGGACTTTAACTCTGCGATTCGTCTGAATCCAAATCAACCTCAAGCTTACTACAACCGAGCTGTCACTCGTTCCAACTTAGGAGACAATAACGGTGCAGTCGAAGATTTAATGAAAGCTGCTCAATGTCGAGGTTCCGTTTAATTTGTTATAACTTTTGACCATGAAGACTCATCGCTACGCGATCGGAGTAGATATCGGTACTACCAGCACTAAAGCTGTTGTGTTTACTGAAAAGGGCGAGCAGGTTCACCAACATTCGATCGATTATCCCTTGTCTGCGCCCATGACTGGAGCAGCGGAACAAGATCCAGAGGAAATTTTTACAGCCGTTGTCCAATCAGTAAAATTAGTAGTAAAAAATAGTGCGATTAATCCTTCTGAAATCTTGTGTTTGTCCTTTAGTGCAGCCATGCACAGCTTGATTGCGATTGACAGTAGCAATAAGTTGCTTACTAAAAGTATCACTTGGGCTGATAATCGCAGTGCTAAGCAGGCTAATTCCCTCAAACAAGATGAAAAGGGACGTGCTATTTACCACCGCACGGGAACGCCGATTCATGCGATGTCTCCTTTAGTAAAATTAATTTGGCTCCGCAACGAACAACCGGATTTGTTTGAGAAATCAGCCAAGTTTATTTCGATTAAAGAGTACGTTTTTTATAGAATTTTTCAAACATATATAGTTGATTATTCGATGGCTTCGGCAACAGGATTAATGGATTTAAAAGAATTAGTTTGGGACAAAGAGGCAATGGAAATAGCTGGAATTACTGAACAGCATTTATCGAAATTAGTCCCGACTACTCATATAGTTGATAGCATGAATGAAGTTATTGCTGCTGAGATGGGAATTTCTGCGAATACGCCTATTGTTATCGGTGCTAGCGATGGTGTATTATCTAACTTAAGTGTCGGGGCAATTTCACCAGGAATTGTGGCAGTGACAGTGGGAACTAGCGGTGCGGTTCGGGCTGTAATTAATCAACATCGTACAGATGTAAAAGAGCGATTATTCTGCTATGTTTTGACTGATAACTATTGGGTAATCGGCGGTGCTGTTAATAGCGGCGGGATAATTTTGCGGTGGATTCGCGATAATTTAGGAGAAAATGAGGTCGCGATCGCGCAACAGCAGGATCGAGACCCTTATGACTTATTAATTAGTCTAGCCCAAACTGTACCTCCCGGAGCGGAAGGTTTGATTTTTCATCCTTATTTAGCAGGAGAGCGATCGCCTCTTTGGAATGCTAACGCCAGCGGTTCTTTTGTGGGGATGACTTTGCGGCATACAAAAGCTCATTTAATTCGAGCGATGTTGGAAGGAATTGTTTTGAATTTATACTTGGTAGCACAGGCTTTACAAGAGGAAATTGGCGAATTCAAAACAATTATGGCAACGGGCGGATTGATGAAAAATATCTTTTTTCGTCAACTTTTGGCAGATATTTTTAATTGCGAGATTAATGTCCCCAATAGTTATGAAAGCGGAAGTCTGGGAGCAGCAGTTTTAGGACTTTACGCACTAGGGAAAATTCCTGACTTAAATGCTGTTTCCCAGATGCTCGGACAAAGTTCGCAATACCAGCCAATTCCAGAAAATGTGGAGGTTTATCAAAAAATAATTCCTATGTATACTCGCATTTTGCAGCAACTGCAAGGGGAATACGATCGCCTCGCAGCAATGGCAACAGAATTAAACAATAAATAAAGTTTTTGTTCCTTTCCCGATCGCAAAACTACATTTATTCTTTTCCCATCTCCTTTTAAGATAAGGTTAGGAAGAAGTGGAGAGAAGTATTTCTCTCTTCATTAAGAAA
>DATGYA010000659.1:0-3004 GCA_035298405.1 Kamptonema sp.
GGCCGAGGGATACTGGATGGAGCGCTGCTACTGGGACAGCGACAAAAACCACTTTTACCACATCCACTGTTACCCTCCCTCAACTAGCAGAGCGGGTAAAGGCGATCATTGATGCTGGAATCGCTCACGGATTTTTAGGAAGCTAAATTTATGCCAATAATCAAAAATAGAGACGGGATTGATGAGCTGCACATCGCCGCGCGGCTGCAGATGGAATTACCCGAAACCGAAAATCCGGCGGATATGACGATAGAAATTTTTTTCTGGGTGCGGACTCAACTTAATGGATTTGACATCGCTCCTAAATATTGGGACAAGAAAAATTTGATTATAAAAATCTCTGAGGAGCCTCGACTGCTGGAGACCGTGCAACTAATTCAGCAAATTATCGGAGAAAAGCGATCGGCTCAGTTAGCCGCCCTCCCACCAGAAGAAATTTTATAATCCTGATTTTTCACTGGCTGCGATCGCACTCCCGCAGCCAGTGGATTTTTAGCTCGCCACCAAAATTACAATCCACCGGGGGATGCCGAGCCACGAGCTGCCGATTCATTATCCTGTGGTAGTTATTTTTTGGAATGCGCCCCCGTCTTTCCGGGGTGTCATCTACATTCACGGGGTAGACACGGCTTGACAAGTTTTACGCCATCTAGCTAACGGCGGGTTTTGGTAGGTGTTGCCTTCCTATTTGTCGTCTCTCCGACTGTCACCCCATTTAGCTATAGGTGCAAGTCTCAGGGTTTGCACTTCGGCTCAAGCTCGGTACCAAACTTGAGTTGCTAGGGAATCGCGAGGTATTGCACCCCGAAATCTGAACTTTCAGCGATTCCAATCTTTTGGTGTGAAAGCCAGTAGCAGAGGTGGTAATGCTACTGGCTCTTTGCCAGAATGAGAGAAGCCCAACATTTACGCTCACTCTGGCAAAGCTTTTGCATACTACAAACCCTCGATGTCGCGGTGGGCGATCGCCTAAACGCGGTGAAGCTGCATCAATCGCTGAAACCTTTGTGGTGAGTAGGTTTCGTTAGCGCAGCGCTTTGTAGTATTGCGTAATCCGAATTAAAAATGAGGGTCGCGGTCACGGCTGTCGCAGCCTCGCTTCGATTAACTCTTGTAGCTCTTTCTCGGTTAGCCAATAGTTGTCGTTGGAGATAATATCATTAGCATCTCTACCATAGGGATTGCTAATGGTTGGATCGTGAACTGGGCGAAGAATAAGTTCACCATCTAATACTTCCCAGACCTGAGACAACTGTGTTTTGTCTGGTGCGTGATGCGGTCTGCCTAAGACTGTATTTTTCTTAAGCCGCATGAAAGCGACATCGCACTTATCACTCCAATTAACCCAAATCATTCTTCCTATTTGTTCCATAAATTTGCGTAATCTTTAATAAAATGAGGGTCGCTGTAACGACCCTCACGCTCTGACATCTCTGGAGACACTTAACAGTTTATTGACTTGTTTAGGTCAAGGCTTTGGTTTGGTTTTCTTGCTAACGGGTTTCGTTTTAACTGCCCCCATTTCGGCGCTGAGTTTATTAAGTTCCTGTTCTATGGGGTCAATTTCTTCTACTGGGGTTTGAGTCTTCTTCTTGGTTTTAGTTTTGGTTTTTGGTGCTGTGTAAGGCTGAGTGTCACGCCTTAAATATTGATAGAGAAAAGTGGCGATTATTAGCCACTCAATTTTCATTTTTTGAAGGTCGGAGCTGAGGGCTGGAGCTATCATATCTTTAGCCTGCTGTATTTGTCCGCCTAAGTCTCCCCCTACCAAATTGATAAGAGTATTTGCTAGGTCTTTATTGAAGAGAATAAGTAAGCTAATAACCAGCCCTATTCTATTTGGGTCTGACAGCATTTCATACTGATGGACGATAGAAACTATCCAGAAAAAACTACACCAGACAAGGCCTACTAAGCAGACTATCCCGGCATTTATGCCTTCTCGCCAACTGTCCCACGCTGGCCAGTACCAACGTTTACGAGAGTTGAAATCTCTTGATACCCATTTTGGAAACCATGCAGCAGTCCAGTTTAAGGGGACTGTCATTATGTGGTGAAGAAAGGTTATTGTGACCACTAGAAATAGGCAGCTTGAGAATGGGACGGCAATATAATAAGACAGGGGTTTTACCGCTGCGTTCCCTGCCGCTAATGCTTCTGGTTTCAAGCCTGAATTGAACCAGGAAAGATAAACTAAGCCACAGATTACAGCTCTCACTACCGATTTAAGGTAGTCTATCAATAGCTTCATACTGAGTTCTTTGATAGGGGTATCAAGATTGTCTCAGGATTTGGGCAATCAAATTAGTGTCCGATGTCACGATCATCGGTCAAAGTCAGCCCTTCCAGGCGTAACAGTCTGGGAGGGCTGAACTATTTAGTTTTCAAGGTTCTGAGTAGCGCCATTGCGGACGCTTGGCGGACTAAACTCGCTAGGCAACTCCTCCACAGTCTTGATCTGAAGCTCCCGACACAGAGCTTTTAATTGAGCGAACGTGAGCCTAGCTTCTGTAGCTCCAGCAATCCAACGTTGATAAGTGGCGCGAGGAATCCCACACCGACTTGCAAATTCGTCTTGGGTCAACTTGGTTCGCTGAATTCTTAAGGTTTCCACAGGTGAGTCGCTTTCCTGTTTTCGATCTTTCTCAGCCATTATATCATATTAAAATCTCATGCCGAGATATCAGACTTGACAAAACAAGTCTGATATCTCATACTGAGACTAGGTAGACGACACGAAAGAACAGTCCCTTGCACCCGGTAGAGCTAAAGACTGCCTTTTACGTAAGTGTCTCACCTATCCCTCCCAGCGATCGCGAGTAAGTCGTAGCGCCGCATTGCACCAGGGGAGGCCAAGGAAAACAAGCATGAGGAAAAGCCTAGACGCTAATCAAATCAACCGTTTGAGAACAGCATTAAACGCTCCTAAGAATTAAATGCGGCAGTACTTGCTCGCTGCCGCTTCACTCCGAACCCGAAGCAAATTCAATTACAAGATTCTGCG
>DATGYA010000660.1:0-2474 GCA_035298405.1 Kamptonema sp.
GTATCGGGAGCAATTCAACCGATAGTAATCGGACAAGCAATCTCACTTATTCGCTCAGAACCTACCTACAAATTTCTACAGGGAATGCCTTTATTCCAAGGATTAAATTTTCTAGGTGTGTTGTTGTTAATAACAATAGCATTGCGTTTAGGATTGCAATCGCTGCAAGGCTATTTAGTAACTAAATTAGGTCAGCAAATTACTACTGATATTCGGAATGATTTATTCGATCATGTACTTTCTCTGGCGGTGCGATTTTTTGACAGAACTCCTGTAGGTAAATTAATTACCCGTCTCACCAGCGATGTTGAAGCTTTGGGAGATGTATTTTCAACAGGTGCAATTGGAATTGTTAGCGATTTATTTTCGATTGTAGTGATTGCGATCGCAATGTTTACCTTGCAGTGGCAACTAGCATTAATGCTCGTATTGATGATGATCCCAGTCACCGCACTGATTATTTATTTTCAGCAGCGGTATCGCGAAGAAAACTATAAAGCTAGAGAAGAACTTTCAGGTCTCAACTCACAACTACAAGAAAATTTGACTGGTATTGGCGTAGTTCAGCTATTCCGCCGCGAACAATTTAACTCAGAATTATTTCGCACTACCAACCGCCGTTATATTGATGCAGTTGATAAAACCATCTTTTACGACTCGGCCGTATCTGCTACATTAGAGTGGATTGCATTAGTTGCGATCGCAGCAGTTTTATGGATGGGAGGGCAAAGCGTTTTGCAAGGCAATCTCTATTTTGGTACACTTTCTGCCTTCATTCTATTTGCTCAGCGGCTCTTCGATCCCTTACGCCAATTTGCAGAAAAATTTACCTCCCTCCAAGCCGGATTTACCGCCGTCGAACGTATTAACGACATTCTCAATGAACCCATAGAAATTCGCGATCCCATCAGGAAAGAAAAAGACAATCAACAATTATCAATCACCAATTCTAAAAGTGGCGAAATTAGTTTCGATCGCGTCTGGTTTGCCTACAAAAAAGATGAATACGTACTCAAAGACCTAGATTTTACAATTCGCCCTGGTGAAAAAGTAGCCTTAGTAGGCCCAACTGGTGCTGGTAAAAGTTCAATTATTCGCCTCCTCTGCCGCCTTTACGAACCCACCAGCGGGCGAATTCTTGTTGACGGCATCGATATTCGAGAATTACCTCAAGCAGAATTGCGGCGGCACATAGGCGTTATTCTCCAAGATGGATTTCTCTTTGCTGGCGATGTCAAAAGCAATATTAGCCTCGGTGAAACTTACTCAATAGAGGAAATCCAAGCCGCAGCCGACAAGACAAATGTAGCCAGTTTAATCGAACAATTACCCCAAGGTTATAATACCCAATTGCGCGAACGGGGGACTAATCTTTCCGGCGGACAGAAGCAGTTATTAGCTTTTGCTCGTGCGGCAATTCGCGATCCTGAAATTTTGGTACTAGATGAAGCAACAGCTAGCTTAGATGTTGGCACAGAATCTTTAATTCAGGAGGCACTAGATCGGATGCTTGTCGGCAGGACAGCCATAATTATTGCCCACAGACTCTCGACAATTCGTAATGTTGACAGAATTTTAGTGCTGAAACGAGGGCAATTAGTAGAGTCGGGAAGCCACGATGAATTGTTACAGCAAGATGGACTTTATGCGAGTTTGTACAAATTGCAAATGCTAGGGAGTTAACAGCATAATTTTAATAATATCAAAAAGTTGGCGATCGACTTTTTGATATTATCCACCTATAGCAATTAAAAATATCTGTTGCGAATTAAAACATTTATATTGTGAACTTTACGATCCGCAGATGAAACGCAGAAAATTTATTCATTATGGAGCGCTTGCTAACGCTTCATTTTTAGGTAATCTAGCTCTAATTAACTGCCAACCTTCAGCAGCATTATTTTCGCGGGAAAAGATGAATAATAAACAACATTATGACTGGATTATTCTCTACTGGATGCCCTATGATAACGACCTGTCGCCATTTGGTTCTCCGATCCTTCAGATGCTTACTAAAGGAGTGCAGAGTGATAATATTCTCGTGGTGGTACAATCCGATTTTTTAGGTGCAAACAATCTTTCAAGAAGCATTATAGCTAAAGACAAATTTGAAGTTCAACAGCTAAATACGGCGAACAGTGCTAGCGAGGAAGTATTTGCTGAATACCTAAATTGGGCTAACTCACAATTTGTTTCAAATAACTGGGTAATCACCTTTCTAGGTCACGGTGGTCATTTAGATGAAATTAGCCCAGATATCAATACTGGAACTGTACAGCTAGAAACTCAATGGATGAATATTAAAAAGCTAAGTGATGAGATCGGAAAGTTCAATAAAAAAATTAATACTCGTGTAGAATTGTTATTTTTTCAAAATTGCAATAAAGGTACAATTGAAGCTCATTATACTTTTCGAGATGTCGCTAATTACACTCTTTCATCTCAAAGACTCCTGGGTGCACCAAACTATTATT
>DATGYA010000661.1:0-3186 GCA_035298405.1 Kamptonema sp.
CCTAGCCCCCCCTTGCAAAGGGGGGGAACCGGAAAAGTCTCCTTTCTTACAAAGGGAGGAACCGGAAAAGTCTCCTTTCTGGCAAAGGGAGGAACCGGAAAAGTCCCCTTTCTTGCAAAAAGGGGGAACCGGAAAAATCCCCTTTCTGGCAAAGGGAGGAACCGGAAAAATCCCCTTTCTTACAAAGGGAGGAACCGGAAAAATCCCCTTTCTGGCAAAGAGGGGGAACTGGAAAAATCCCCTTTCTGGCAAAGAGGGGGAACTGGAAAAGTCCCCTTTCTAAGGGGGTTAGGGGTAGATCAATATACCTCAGCAGAGAGAGAAAGGCTATAGCAACCACAGGGGGATTACCCCTGCCAATACTAAATCACATTGACATTCAGAGGGAACCAAAAATGGTACAAACTCCTGTTAAAATCACGACAAAATTGCCTCCTTCTAACCACGAATTTGCAGAAGTAATTCATCGGTTAGAAGCTGGCGGATCGATGCTGCCAGATACGCCAGAAAATCTTATGCAAATTATCGGCATTTATAAAGCTTATGCTGTGCCGATGGATTTCTACTGGCGAGATTTACTTTACATTGCTGAACAAGTATTTTTAGACCCATTTCCTTTCTTTAAATACTTGATACCGCAGGAGTATTTAGATTTGCACAATCACTATGCTGGTGATGATGCAGATTTGCGGATTTGGCGCGGTATTGCTACAGCACACCCGGAACTTTTAGCATTTATGGAGAAGGGTGAAATCGGCAAAATGCCGAAAGTATTACATCACCTGTGGCACGATCGCGTTAACATGGAATTTGCCGAAGAATGTATGCGCTCAATGCTTTGGCATCAAGGCATGGGCGGGTTATTTAACGATTACCTGGAAAGCGCAGAATATAAGGCGAATGCTGATAAAGCAATTCAGGCTTATTTCAAGTATAATCCGCCGATGATGGCACTTTATAAACTGTTTCCTGATATGTTTTTGGAACAGTGCCGCCAGATGTCTTACTTCTCGAATTTGGGGTTATTTTGGGAAATTATGGCTCCCGTTTTCTTTGAGATGTCAGACATCTATGATGAGGGGGGTTTTAAAGGTGTTCCGGATGCGATGAATTTCCTAGTTAATGGGATTTTTGCAATTGCTGGCCGCCCGATTTATCATCATGTTCAGATTCGTGGGGAATGCTACGAAATTATCCCGAAATCTAAGGGTTTTATGTGGCTTTATGAAGCGGCACTTCCCTATGTGGAAGCGGTTTTTTATCGCACTTCACCTTTCCGGGGTACGAAGTCTTATAATGCTCAAGCAAAACAGGTTCCTGATGAGCAAAAAGATTTCCATTATGGAATTCTTTATGCTGATGTTTTCCCGGTGGGGACTGCGGGAATTCCGCCCACGTTGTTGATGCAGGATATGTTACATTTTCTCCCGCCTTATTTGTTGGATTACTATCGCCAACATTGCCGGGGTGAGGATGATATGTTAATCCAATTAGGGATTACTTTTCAGCGGTCGATGTATAATGTAACTTCGGCTGTGATTCAGGCTTTGCGAACGGCTTTGTTATATCCTTTGGACGATCCGAATCCAAAACATTTAATGGCGAATCGCCGTTTCTTTGAGGCTCAAATGGATCGTTTTAAACGGCCAGAAGCTCGTTTGCGGGACATTCAGCGGCAGGATTATCGGTAGGAAGGTTAGATTTTATATCAATTCTCTAAATTAATGCTACAGTCTTGGGGCGGGTTTATTAATGTTATTTGTGGGTGGCAAATTTGATCGCGAACCCGCCCCTACCCAAACTGTAGCAAACTTTTAGAGAAGTGGTATTATATCAATTCCGGCTGCGTCAGCAAGAAGAATAATTCCTATGCAACTGGATTTGATATTATATCAACCGCCAAGACGGTTAGGACTATCTTGATTGCCGAAACCCTTGCTATTATTACCTCATCCTTCTTCCTTCTTCCTTCTTCCTTCTGCTATAAATGCGATCGCGCTGTAGGGTGTCATGTAAACGCACCCTACTACCTAACTGCTGTAGTTCTCGCAAGTGCTGCCACAGTTTGAGCTAATTGGTTTGGATCTAGGGGTTTTGTAATATGCCGTCGAAATCCAACAGTTATAGAGCGTTGTTGGTCTACTTCTCCAGCATAGGCACTCACCGCGATCGCGGGAATCTGTCCGCCTTTTTCAGGGGGTAGCGATCGCACCTGTTGCAGAAGTGTATAACCATCCATCTCTGGCATACCGATATCGCTGATTAAAATATCGGGTTGAAACCACTCTAAAGCTGTGAAAACTTCCCCAGCCGATGCAACGGTCATCACCTCTGCTCCATATTCTATTAGTACCACCGTCAGCAACTCACGAGCATCTAATTCATCGTCAACGGTCAAGACTTTAATTCCAGTCAAATCAGGTTCTTGGTCTAAAAATTCATCGGGTTGATTCAGTTCTTGTTCAAGATTTAGTAATGGGAAGCTGACAGTAAAGGTCGCTCCCTGTCCTTCACCAGGACTACTGGCAGATATAATTCCTCCATGGGCCTCAACCAAATTTCGGACGATCGCTAACCCCAATCCTAACCCCCCATACTTACGAGTTGTTGAGATATCTTCTTGACTAAATGACTCAAAAATATGCGGCAGAAAATCAGGGTTAATCCCTTTGCCAGTATCACTTACAATAATCTGTGCTCGGTCGTTGACTCGTTCTAGTCGGATTTCTACCTGTCCGCCTTTAGGGGTAAATTTAATAGCATTGGAAAGTAAATTCCAAACGATCTGTTGCAGGCGGGTGGAATCCCCTAACACTTGCCCAATATTTGGCAGTACGGGATGTAACAGAATTGATTTAGCAACTGCTGCTGTTCTTACCGTGTCGATCGCTGACTCAATGACAAATACTAAGTTCACGGGAGACTCATCCATGCTGAGTTTGCCGCGTAGAATTTTAGCAACGTCGAGCAGGTCATCAATTAGTTGGCACTGTAATTTGGCATTGCGTTCAATAGTCGCTAGGGCTTCAGCCGTTTTGTGTGCATCGAATTTGCGAGTTTGCAGCAGTTTTGTCCAGCCCAGAATCGGGTTGAGAGGCGATCGCAACTCGTGAGACAAAACTGCCAAAAACTCATCTTTGATGCGGTTAGCACGTTCGGCATTTTCCCGTGCGGTTTGCTCTAAGC
>DATGYA010000662.1:0-2318 GCA_035298405.1 Kamptonema sp.
GCAGCGGCTTGATGAATTTCTACCTCAAGGATGCGATCTACAACATCTAATGTTTGAATCCGCTGCTGCAAGTTGGCTTTGACACGCTTCTCACAGCCAGAGGCTACCTGAACGGCAAACCAGCGAGCTTCTCCTGGGGGACGTTCTGGCGCGTCTGACGCTTCTGACTGTTGTGTTGAATTCAGAGATTCTTCTGATGCAAAAGTCATGATCCAAACACCTGTGCCGCTGCCCAATTAAAGAAGTTATCCACTAGATAGATCAGGCTTGCCGAGAGGATCACCATCAAAACTACGGCTAAGGACTCACTCACTAGCTGCTGCCGACTAGGCCAAACCACTTTTTCAAGTTCTTCTTTCGTTTCCTTAAAAAAACTCGTGGGGTTGAACCCAGGCGCTGTTTCTTTTACTACTTGTGTTTCGTCTTTCTTCGCCACAATTGCTAATCCCCTTTGCGATTTTAGAGTTTAGATTGAAGAATTGAAAATTGTTTGAGCTATGCGCGATCGCAAAATCTTTTGACCTCAACGCTTCGCCCAATATCCCAAACCTCAAATCTACGCCGCCAAGTCTCTGCCGATCCGGGCAGTTAATCTTACTGTTTCCTGATGAGCGCTGCTTTTTCCAAAACAGCAACTTTACAGGCGCAACTGAGAATCAAGACGCGAAACAAAGCGTTTGTTGCTGCCCTTTTTATTGAACCGCCACACAATTAAGTCTACCCGAAAGTAGGTGATTTCGGCTTGATGGAGCCATAAATCCCGGCGCTTTCGGGCAGAACTTTAAAAGTTGGTGATTCAGCGCGCCCTGGAGGACTTGAACCCCCGACATCAGGTTTTGGAGACCTGCGTTCTACCAACTGAACTAAGAGCGCATTCGGTTTGACTTGACTGGGTTAACCTCTAGATTTTTAAGTCTAGCACAATGCGCTCGCTCGCTGCAAGCAAAATTTCCAAATTGGGTAGTTGGCAATTTGGAATGCTGACGACCTAGAGGGGTCTGTCGAACCGCTGTTTGATGCGGGTGGCTTTGCCGACGCGATCGCGCAAGTAGTATAACTTGGCACGGCGCACTTTCCCCCGACGAATGATTTTAATTGTCGCAATGCGCGGCGAGTGGAGCAGAAACACTCTCTCGACTCCTACGCCTTGGAACACGCGGCGGACTGTGATTGTTTCGTTGATGCTGCCGTTGCGCTTGGCAATGACAGTGCCTTCGTAGGGTTGGACTCGTTCTTTCCCACTTTCTATAATTCTCACGCCGACTCTCACGGTGTCGCCGACATGGATTTCTGGGATCTCTTTCTTGAGTTCTTCTTTGAACTTATTGATTTCTTCCAGCTCTAGGGAGCGGATGATCTCTGCGCCTTTCATAAAATTTTGCCGAAACTCACAATCTACTATGATATGTCGAGAGCGAGCACTAAATCAAGTGTCAGAAAGTTTTTATGTTGGATGTCTCTGGGGCTGACTTTTTGCAAATGTTGGCGATCGCCTTCCTTGCCTTCTATCTTGCCGCAAATCTAGGGGCGAATGATGTCGCTAATTCTATGGGGACATCGGTAGGATCGAAAGCTCTAACTCTAAGGCAGGCAATAATTGTAGCCGGAATTTTGGAATTTACCGGAGCTGTGTTTTTTGGTCAAGGGGTGTCAGAAACTCTGGCGACGGGTGTTGTCAATCCTGAAGCCTTCGCAGCTATGCCACAGGTGTTCCTCGTTGGTATGGTTTCGGTATTAATAAGTTGCGGATTATGGCTGCAAATCGCTACCAGTTTAGGTTTACCTGTATCTTCCTCTCATGCAGTCGTAGGCGCGATCGCGGGTTTTAGTTGCGTGGCGGCTGGAGTTGGAGCCGTTCACTGGCAAACTATTGGTATTATTTCCCTGACTTGGTTAGTTACGCCAGTAGTCAGCGGTTTGATTGCAGCTTTATTTTACAGTTTAGTAAAGTACTGGATTCTCGACCATCCAGATGCTTTAGCGCAATTGCAGGAATGGATTCCCTGGTTGAGTGCAGCACTATTGGGCATTTTTGGAGTAATTGTCCTGCCAACTCTGACTTTACCTTTACAGAGGATTATTTCAGAGCGTCTGGGTTGGGATTTGCCAACTCAGGATATTGCGATTGCAGTAGGTGCGATCGCCATTTTTTCTCTAACTACTATCAGTTGGCGACAATTAGGAATAGAGGAGCAGGGGAACAGGGGAACAGGGGAGACGGGTAAAGACGGAGTAGAAATGGAAGTTAAATCCTCCCCATCCTCCCCATCTCCCCCATCCTCCCCATCTCCCCCATCTCCCCCATCCTCCCCATCCTC
>DATGYA010000663.1:0-5686 GCA_035298405.1 Kamptonema sp.
AATATTGATCGATGAAACTAATAGTAGGTTGTGGAATTTTGGGCTGTATCATCGTCTATGTCTCCCATTTAGACTTCTCTTTCTATTTTACTCTTCCTAGAGTGACAAACTAGGGATAGCGTTATCCTTATCTTAAGCTTCAGTTAGGTTTGCAGTTACATTTTACGAGTTAGTCAACAGCGGAGTTAGGGATTATGGCGTGGGGGTGTCCGCCGGAACGAGCCCTAGTTTTTGTCGTTAGTCAGTGAGCGATCGCTTACGGCTATATGGTTGAGTTCGTACAGTTAATTACTGGGGATTCCCTTAAGATTCTGTAAACCAAACTTAATTTTTAATTTTTAATTTTTAATTTTCTACCTTTCCTTCATCAACAAATGTAACAATTTATTCCTAAAACGCTCAATTTGCCTGAAATTGGTTAAAGCTCAACCCCGTGAGTAAGGAGTTATCCAAAATTATGTCCATAACAGATACCCAAGTCTATGTTGCTCTAGTGGTCGCTTTGATTCCAGGAATTCTAGCCTTCCGGCTGGCAACGGAACTCTACAAGTAGAACCGTACTAGCAACCAAGACTGCTCTTGCCTGTCTCGATAGTTAAATCTCAAGGTTCCGGAAAATAGTTGCTCTAGATAGAGTAAATTGTCTGGTATCGGCAAGATGAAGCTGTCAAGACAGGCTATTTGATTTTTATTTTCTGTCTTTAGGCCTCACTTATTATTTAAAATTTCAGCAGCCATCAGTGTGAAAAATCAGGGCAATGTGTACCCTTGCCTGAACTTTCTCGGACTTGGCAGCACCTAAAACTAAGTTAAGGTATCCCAAGATCATGCAAGCGATTCAACCTGCTATTCCCCCTGTGCAACCTGTACAACAACCAGAAAAAGGCGATCGCCGCCACAAGCACAGGAGAAGCCACAGCAAGCGCCACAGCCCCCATCAAGCGATCGCAATTGAAACCACAGCTAAGTTAATCGCTAACCTTGTACTCTCTGTCTGTGCGACTTCTGCTCTAGTACAACTTTTGCCCTACCACCAATCCGTACAAGAAAAATTGCGGGAAATTCAAGGGGAAGTCAAGCTAACTCAAGGCCGTGTGGAGCGAGTGCGAACCGAATTCAACCGCAATTTTGACCCTGCCCAAGCTAACAGCATTATGCAAGAGCAGAGCAATCGGGTCGATCGTCAGCAACGCCCAGTTGTCTGGGTAGAAAAAAGCTCAACGGAACCCGAATGAAGAATTAAAAATTAAAAGTTAAAAATTAAAAAAATCTATAATTTTTAATTTTTAATTTCTAATTGTTAATTTCTAATTGCTTCCAACTGCCATTTCCGTCTGAGCAGTTAAGATTGCCAATGCTGCTTGATATTGAGGGTCATCCTGAGTACCAATGCGATCGCGCGTGGGATCTATGGTAACGATCTGATCTGGCATAATACCGAGTTTATTGATATCGGTATGGTTAGGCGTTTCGTATTTAGCAACAGTGACAGCCAACCCAGAACCATCAGACAAGTCAAAAAGCGACTGAATTAAACCTTTACCAAAAGTCTTCTCGCCCACTAACTTAGCTCTGCCATTATCGTGCAGTGCGCCCGCTAAAATTTCACTGGCGCTAGCAGTTCCCTGATTGACCAACACGACCAGCGGATCGCGAGTTAAAGGTTCTCCAAAAGCTTCAAAGCTACCCAAAATGCCTTGGCGGTTGACTGTATAAACAATTGTGCCGGCATCCAGCCAGAGGCGGGCGGCTTCAATCCCTGACTGCAACAGCCCCCCAGGATTATTCCGCAAATCGAGAATGTAAGCATTAGCTCCCTGCTTCTCTAAACGCTGTAAAGCTTTGGTGAGTTCAGAGACGGCATTGGCGCTGAATTGAGCGAGGCGAATGTAGCCGACAGGTAGGGTGTCTTGGGCAGAGCGTAATTCAGCATAGACGGGATTGAGGGCGATGCGATCGCGCACAACCTGAATTTCCTCCGTCGTATTACTACCTTCATGAGCAACCGTAAGCATAACGGGAGTTCCCGCAACACCCCGCATCCGAGTTGCAGCCTCATCTAGGGTAAGTTCAGTAGTATTAGTGCCATCAATTTTAAGAATGCGATCGCGCGGCAGCAAACCCGCCTTCGCCGCCGGAGAACCATCCAAAGGAGCCACCACAGTCAGCACACCCGTCTGGGAATCAACACCAATTTGCAATCCCACACCAGTCAATTCCCCAGAAGTATTTACCTGCAAACTCCGATACTGCTCTGGTTTCAGCAGCCGCGTAAAAGGATCGTCCAAAACCGCCAACATCTTCTGAATCTCACCGTAAGTCGCCTCCCGATTTGCCAGGGGTTGCTTAATCGCCTCCTCCCGAACCGTCCGCCAATTTTTATGGTTAAAAGTATCATCCACATAAGAGCGGTTAACGATCCGCCAGGCTTCATTCAAGAACTGCTGTTCCTCACTCAGCGCCCAAGCGGGGTCACTCCCGCAGCCCAACACCGCCACCAACTGAAGAATCACTAAAACCGCAATACCAAAAACTCTTTTGTACATAATGCCTGCCTTAAATTACCTTAAAATGAACACAAGGCTCCCCAAACCGCCTGTTATCCCTTCGGGCCTCACGGCTGCACCCTAGAGAACTCGGCAGAAATAAGGATCGCTAATCGTGAATGGTAGACGCAGATTGCGATACACTACAAATACAGCGAAAGTGGTAGTTACAAAACTGTCACCCTAATCACAGTCTAGGGGATAGTCGATCTGCCTCTGAATCTCCCTCGCCACCGCTGAGGGTAAAATTTCACATACAGCAATCGATTTTTAGGAATTCTTGCTTCATGTTTTCTAAGCAGATCACCGACTCAAAAGCATTCCAGTGGTTTGAGGAACGCCTGGAAATTCAGGCCCTCGCCGAGGACGTTAGCAGCAAATATGTACCCCCCCACGTCAATATTTTCTATTGTTTGGGCGGCATCACCTTGGTTTGCTTTCTAATCCAGTTTGCTACTGGATTTGCAATGACCTTTTATTATCGTCCTACGGTAGCAGAGGCTTTTACCTCCGTGCAATACCTAATGACCGAGGTTAACTTCGGCTGGCTGATTCGCTCCATCCACCGCTGGTCTGCCAGCATGATGGTGCTGATGATGATTTTGCACATCTTCCGAGTTTACTTAACTGGCGGCTTCAAAAAGCCCCGCGAATTAACCTGGGTGACAGGCGTGATTTTGGCCGTCATCACCGTTTCTTTCGGTGTGACTGGCTACTCTCTACCTTGGGATCAAGTTGGTTACTGGGCTGTGAAAATCGTCTCTGGCGTACCAGATGCCATCCCAGTTGTCGGCTCTTTGATTGTTGAGCTGCTGCGCGGCGGTACTAGCGTCGGCCAAGGAACTTTGACTCGCTACTACAGCCTACATACTTTTGTTTTGCCTTGGCTAATTGCAGTCTTTATGTTGGCCCACTTCTTGATGATCCGCAAGCAAGGCATTTCTGGCCCCTTGTAAGTTTTGAGTTTTGAGTTTTGAGTTTTGAGTTAATAATTCAAAATTCATAACTCATAATTAATAATTGCGTTACAGCCAATAACCAAAAGGAGAACACTCTTAATTATGGCAACTGTAAAAAAACCCGATCTGAGCGATCCAGAACTCCGCGCTAAACTTGCTAAGGGGATGGGTCATAACTATTATGGCGAACCCGCTTGGCCTAATGACCTGCTCTATATTTTCCCAGTGGTGATTGTTGGGACATTTGCTCTATGTGTCGGTTTGGCAGTGCTTGACCCCGCAATGGTAGGCGAACCCGCAGATCCTTTTGCTACTCCTTTGGAAATTTTACCTGAGTGGTATTTGTGGCCAGTATTCCAAATCCTTCGCATTCTTCCTAACAAGTTGTTAGGAATTGCGATCATGGGTTCTATTCCTTTGGCTCTGATGTTAGTTCCCTTCATTGAGAGCGTGAATAAGTTCCAAAATCCTTTCCGCCGCCCAGTTGCAACTGCTGTTTTCCTGTTGGGAACTGCCGTGACAATTTGGTTGGGTGTTGGTGCTACGTTCCCAATTGACACATCCCTAACTCTCGGTTTGTTCTAAGACTGAAGTTTGCTTAATTTGACGCTCGTGGAGTTTCCTAGATGTGCTGATGTACTGTTGGGAAATCTTGACGGGCGTTAAAAAATTAAAAATTAAAAATTAAAAATTAAAAATTTGTTAAGCTAAAGAAATATGGAACCTACGAACGAGCAAACCCAGGGGCTTTATAGGATTTGTTACCGGCTTACTAATGTTATTTACCCTAGATGGCAATATAAAAGCATTGAACTTGTCCGGTTAGATGAGCGAACTAGCAATATATATGTAATAGCTGGAGAAAATTTAGACTTTGAGATCAAGCCAACTGGAGGATATGAGCCATGACAGTAAATAACTACGATTCTATGAGCCTTGATGAGCTACGCCGATATGTTCTGACTAATAGAGAAGATGTTGATGCTTTTCATCAATATATCGATCGCTCAAAAGCTGCGGGGCGGATGATTAGTGTAGACTTGAATGATAGCCTTTGGGAAGAAAATCTAACTGCGCGAATTCAACAAATGACAACTGCTGAGCGTGAATCAGATCAGCCGTAACCTTTTGGAATGAAATAACGTCTCAGGCAAAGTTCATGTTTACTTCAAACAATAAGCTATTTAGATCAAAAAATTTTTACTACTGATTGTCTCAATGAAGCTCGACACTGAGGACATGATTTAATTATACTTTGCCTAAATTTGATTGTTTCAAGCCCTCGATTTCTAAAATAATTACCGTCATCAATTACTAGAGTATCCCATGCAGAATCACAATTAAAACACATAGTTTTTTGATAGCGAGTTATCACAGAATCGTAAAAATCTTTATTAGTCCATGTATTGTTTTCTACTTTGCTATCAAGCTCTTGTAAATCCTGTCCATTATTCCAATATAAATAATTCACAAAGGTTGAATAATTCACAAAGTTTCTCTTAATAGCCCAAGGTGTAATAACTAAAATTAACCTTACATCTACTTCACTCTTAAGTTCTAATTTTCTGTAATAGCTTAAATGCCAAATGGGAATATCTAGAGATTCTAAGTCTTCCCAATTATCTTGGTTATTAAAATAAATTACATCCACTGTTTCTACCGTAATTTTCTTCATGTTAAATTTTAATGTTAAAAACCGCTATGATTATGTCTTCTGTTTCCTAGAAATATTTGCCAGCGAAGGTGGCATTCAATCTTACATTAAAGATATTCTGAAAGCTTACCAATTGGCAACAGAGGCAAACTCGATACCAAAAGCAAAAATATTGCTGCTGCGAGATTCTCCTGAATGCCAAAATCCTTATCAATCAAAAACACTAAGTTTTGATTATCTTAAAACTAATCCTGCTTGGTTAGGTAGAATTAGATTTGCGACAAAATTACTAATTTGTTTAATCAAAGAACGACCTAAACGGGTTTTTTGCGGCCATATCAAACTAGCTCCGCTAATTCAAGCTATATGCCAAAGTTTAGGGATTCCCTATACTGTTATTACCTACGGTAAAGAAATCTGGGAACCGCTACCGGACAAATATCAAAAAGCACTCAGAGAAGCGGATACAATTTGGACTATTAGCAGATATACGCGCGATCGCGCCTGTGAAACCAACAACCTCAACC
>DATGYA010000664.1:0-3721 GCA_035298405.1 Kamptonema sp.
AAGGAAGAAATGCTGCAATCGAGTTGAAGTTATAGATATACCTGTTTCCAAAATGGATGCTTCGGGGGTATGATTTGTAAGTTAAGACGTTCAATGTACCAACATTAAGTTAGAAACAAAGGGTGCTTATGGACTACTATATTTCTCCTCAAGGCAATGACTCGACCGGGGATGGTAGTTTAGCGAAACCCTGGAAAACTCCTCACCATGCGTTACAAAAAACTGTTGCTGGCGATCGCGCGATCTTGCGCCAAGGAACTTACAGAGGCCAGGCATGGCCTCAACGCAGCGGTAGTGCCGGTGCTTACATCTCTATTGAAGCTTTTCCTGGTGAAAAGGCAACCCTTTCGGCACTCGAAGAATTAACTGGTTGGGAACCTTTTGATTTAACGAATGGCAAGGCAATTTACCGCGCACCAATGCCATTTTCGCGTTGCGATCAGAACAAATCTTCTCAGATTGTGGGTGTTGATTTCCTAACCTGGAATAGTAAAGTGCTTCGTGAGGCGCAGTGGCCCGCACCTGCTCCTGATGAATACCCTCTTTCCTCTGAAAAATGGGCTGCGGTAGATAGCGGTCAATGGATTTCCGATCCTAATGCCTCTGAAGTAACAGGTAAAATTGAAGATGCAGATTTGCTTGCCTTTCCTTCCGGTTCCCTAGTCGGAACTTATATCACAATTCTGCTAGGAGCAAGGTGGACGCTGGTTTCTGGTAGGGTGACAGCCAATGAAGGAAAAACTATTACTTTTGTAGTCAAATCCCCAGGGGGAGATTCCTATTACAATCCTGATAGCCGCAGTCTTTATTTCTTGTTCGGGAAACAACTATTTCTCTCTTATCCCGGAAGTTGGTGGCGAGATGCAGCATCTCAGTATGTCTATGTTTGGCTCCCGGATAGCAGTCATCCAAAGAATGCGCTTGTCGAAGCGTTGAAATATGAAAATGTGATGGATTGCTACCAGAAAAACTATTATCGGTTCAAAGATATCTCCTTTGTAGGGAGTGGAATAAACACCTACGATGCCTCAAACTTTACTTTTGAGGGGTGTGACTTCCGCTTTTTCTCTCACCGTCTCTATGTACCAAATACTTGGTTCTGGTTTAACGCGGCGATTTATGTCAACAAAGACGGATATGTATTTAAAGATTGTGATTTCAAAGATGCAATAGGGCCGGCGGTGAGGGCAGAAAAGCAGGAGGGATTGATTATTGAGAATTGTACGGCAATTAATACGCTGTATTTAGATTTTGCGGGTGTTAATGCTCGATTTGTTCAGAATACAATCTGGAATTGCGCTGGTGGCTGCCTCAAGTTATCCAAGAATATCACGGGGTCTGAGATTAAAAACAATGACCTTGGGTACTCTGGGCTGATGTTCACAGATGGTGGGGTCTGCTTGATTGCCACTAATTGTATAGGAGGTGGAGCGCAATTCTTTAATAATTTCCTCCATGACGGATATGCTCCTGGGGATGGCGCAAAAGAATATTATGGTACCGCTGGAATCTATTTAGAAAGTGGGGTATCTAATGTTGTCATTCGACACAATATTTTCTGTCGAACGACAAGCCCAAGTGTGACTATGGCTGCACAAAATCTCGAAAATATCCATTTCTATAACAACACTTTTGATGGCGAAAAAGGGATTTATTGGACACCAAGTTCCTTGGGTTCTCAATACGCTAATTGCAAATTCATCAATAATTACGCTCAGAGGCGGGGCGACAACACGGAGTTTCACCCAAATGTTGAATACTCTCGAAATACCTTCAAAACCACATCTGCTAAATTGCCTGCGAATAACTTGTTAGCTCCCGATCCGAAATTCAATCCCGACTATTCTTTGCAAGTAGGTTCACCGCTTGCTAAAGCAGGAGTGGCGATCGCGGGAGTTACAGGCCCCGAACCGGATATTGGAGCGCATGATGGCGGTTTTCCAATTGTTGGGGCGCTGTTGCGGCAAAAAGATTTGCTCCAAATTAAAGCGACTGTTACGGTTATTGGTAGCACCGCAAAAATCACGATCTCTAACTTACCAAAAGGACGGAAACCTGGAAACAATTTCTCCGTTCGCATTGGTACAGGTACAGCGTCGAGCGATTTAAACAATGTTCCCTTTAATTCAACTCTAGGTTCCGAGATTTTTGCCAGAGTTGGCACTGGTGAATGGGTGAAGATTGGAACGATGTAAGTTAGGTGGAGATCGCTAACTTTAAAGTTTGTAGTAGAGATTTAGCTTGTTTATAAAAAATGGGCCGATCTCTACTACAAATACAAAATAAGGAGGCAAATATGAAGCCGGGTGAAAAATCGAGTTCAATTGGAACCCCGATAGCTGAAGTTGAAATAGATGCCACCTTGGTCTACCATTTGTTGGAAAATCAGCACCCAGATTTAACCCATCTTCCGATTTATTTAGTTGATGCTGGTTGGGACAATGCAATATTTCGATTAGGCGACCAACTTTCTGTCAGGCTTCCACGTAGAAAAGCAGCAGCTACACTGATAGAAAATGAGCAAAATTGGCTGCCAATCCTAGCAGAGCGACTTCCGATTCCGGTTCCAACTCCTTGCAGAATAGGTGAGCCAGCATTAGGTTATCCTTGGAGATGGAGTGTGTCAGCTTGGCTGAGTGGTGTTCCTGCCGATCGCGATGAACCGCAAGCAAATCAAGTTAAGCTGTTTGCTTCATTCCTCCGGTCATTGCATATACCTGCACCCTTCAATGCGCCAGTAAATGCGTTCCGTGGCGTAGCTTTGAATCAGCGGGCGGCTGCTGTGGAAGAACGAATGCAACGATTAGAGAGAAAAACTAATCTGATTACTAAAAAGCTCAAGAATACTTGGCTGAAGGCTTTGAACGCGCCTGTTGATATTGAGGCGAAATTGTTGCATGGAGACCTTCACCCACGAAACGTCCTTGTCGAGAATGGTGCGATCGCAGGTATCATTGATTGGGGCGACATTACATCAGGTGATATTGCCACAGATATTGCTGCGATCTGGATGCTGTTCTCGGATCGCCATGCACGCCAACAAGCGATCGCAGAATATGGAAATCTTTCTAACGCAACACTACAACGCGCTAAGGGATGGGCGCTATTTTTTGGTATAACCCTGCTGGATACAGGATTAATTGATAACCCAAGAAATGCAGTTATGGGAGAGAGAATATTGCACAATGTTGCTGAGGATGAATAACATAAAATTAATAGGTAAAAATAATTATGACAAAAGTTAAAAACATTGTTTTGGTTCATGGTTTTTGGATAGATGGGTCTAGTTATAGTGAAGTTATTTCAATGTTGTTGGCGGAAGGTTACGAAGTTGTCTCAGTTCAAAACCCGCTGACATCATTAGCGGATGATGTTGCTACTACAAAACGCGCTTTGAATCACATTGAAGGTCAATGTATTCTAGTTGGTCAGTCATGGGGCGGTATGGTTATTAGTGAAGTTGGCAACGATGAACGAGTCTCTGGGTTAGTCTATATTGCTGCACTTGCTCCTGATGCTGGGGAATCGATGATAGATTTGATGAGTAAGTACGAATCTGCATCGCCGTCGGAGCACTTTCAAGAACAAGAAGGCTTTATTTGGATTTCAAAAGCAGGGGTACAAACAATTTTGGCGGGTGACATTCCGGCAGAAAAATCAGCGTTGATGTATGCTACTCAAATCCCGCCATCTATCCCGGTATTCGGCGCTGCCATGAAAC
>DATGYA010000665.1:0-4116 GCA_035298405.1 Kamptonema sp.
GGGAAGCACTACAGCTTAGCTTTGCTGGGGGATCGGTTAGCGATCGCTCCTTACAGAAAAACGGTGGAAGCAGCCGTCGATACATTTCAAGGAAAGGTGACACTTGCTAATAAACCAGGTACATCCGCTATCTTTTCTAACAGTGCAGGAGTGCCAAATCCGATGGCTACTATTTTCGTTGCTGATTATCCAGCTTTGATGCAGCAATTGAGTATAAACTTGCCAGAAAATTCTAAACTACCTTCCACTGCTTTATCGCAATTCAAGCAAATTAAGTCTGTGGTTATTGGCCTTGGGGTAGACGATCGAGGAGTGAGATTGAAAGTGGTTTCGCAGTTAGACCCAGTATTAGCAAAGCAGCAGCAAAAACTGGCAGCTAGCAAATTAGCAGGGAGATTTCCGGCAGATACAGTTGCTTTAATGGGGGGAAACGGACTTAGTAAAATTTGGTCACAGGTGGCGAACGAGGCGAAAGATAATCCTGAAGTTGCCAGGGGAATTTTGCAGGTGAGACAGGGTTTTCAAAGGTTAGAGCTAAATGCTGATCGAGAGGTTTTTAACTGGATGGATGGGGAATTTGCGGTGGGAGCGATCGCGTCTAATCAAGGAATTTTATCTCAGTTAGGAATGGGGGGGGCGATGATTTTTGAAACAAGCGATCGCGCTCAAGCTGAAGCAACGCTGAAAAAACTAGACGCGATCGCCTCTAGCAACCCATCAGTAAGTGTAGCGCCCAGAACAGTCCAAGGTAAGGAAGTCACGGAATGGAAAATTCCGCAGCAGGGAACGGTATTTGGTCACGGTTGGCTGAATCAAAATTTAGTTTTTGTGGCTTTTGGCGGGCCGTTAATTGATGTCATCACTGCACCGCAGCCATCTGTAAATAGTAGTCCTAGTTCCTTTGCGATCGCGAAGTCTTTACCCCAACCAAGCCAGGGTTATTTTTACTGGGATGTCGAAAAAACTATGTCTTGGGCAAACCGTTATGTTTTGTCTGTACAGCCAACTTTATTACCACCAGAAACGGCAGCATTGTTAAATACAATTCAGGGAATTGGCATCACTACAACTTCACCAGATCCGTCAACTGCTCAAGTAGAGATGCTGTTGGGATTTAAAACTAAAAATTAGGCGATCCTGGGTCTACTTTTCTTGAACTCTCTGATGAAGAAGTAATGTTTGGGACTACTGTTTTTGGGTTGCGATCGCCAATTTTGCCCCTTTTACCTGACGCACTCGATCCATCACCTCAATCACTTTACCGTGATAAACACCTTTATCGGCATTTAACACCACTAACAAATCTTCACCTGGCTTGATTTGCTGGCCGACTGCACCTGCAAGATTCTCCAACTGAACTGGCTGGCGGTTCAGCCACAATTTCCCTTGCAAATCAATTGTCACCGTTACTTTTGCAGGCTGTCCACTTTGTGCTGTCCCCGCCTTTGGCAAGTTCACTGGCAACCCTTCGGAACGAGTTAAGTACAAAGTTGACATGATGAAAAACGTCAAAATCGCAAAAATCACATCGATCATCGGCACAATATTTATTTGTGCTGGTAAATCGGGTTCATCTTGTAGACGCATAAGACCTCTCTTTTCGTTCGTAGCGGTGGCGGTAAAGCAGTTCTAGCTGACCGCAGTATTCCTGAATCAGCGCAATTTGACGGAGGTAAAATCCTCTGAATGTATTGGCGAACATCATTATAAAAATAGCCACTACTAATCCCGATGCCGTAGAAACCAAAGCTTCACTAATCCCAGAGGTGACACCCGCCGTTTTACTACCTCCCACATCCCCTACTTTCAGAGAGGCAAAGGAGGTAATCAACCCCAAGACAGTGCCCAGAAGCCCGAACAAAGGTGCAAGGCTGATGATGGTATCGAAAATGTTGTTGAATCGCTTCAAAATCGGGATCTCAGCTTGAGCTTCACTTTCTAGCGCTAAGCGAAATTCTTCTGGATTGGGATCTTCAAGCTCCAATGCGGCTAGAAAAATCCTGGGTAGTGGTAAGTCGGCATTTTGTTTGAGCACTTCGAGCGTACCTACTATATTTTCCAACTGGTAGAACCTGAGTGCTTCTTGAATGACGCGACCCTGACGTTTCATCACTCTAAACCAAAATCTCACGCGCTCTGCGATCAGTCCTGTTCCCACTACCGAAAATCCTAACAACGGCCACATGACTGCGCCGCCGGCTGTAAATAATGTATCTATTGCCATTACAGTCGTTTAAAGTTTTGAGAATTTTGTCAATACTCCTAAGAGTACCTGATAGTTATTTGCAACTATTTCAAATTTAATAAAATTTAATATTTTGGCGATCGCTAAAATATTTACATCGCTGACTCAGCACGATAGGCTGAAAATCCCCTATTTAAAGAGCTTTGAGAGCTTGCAAGGTCAAGAAAATCCTCTTTTAAAAAATTAATTACTGTAAAGTTATGTAAATTAATGTAACAATTTTAGAGAAATGGCAGTATTTTTTTGCAATTAACTTGCAATAATCATAATCTCTATGAGAATATCAAAAGCAACAAATTTGTGCTTAAGTTGGGCTTATTAAAGATGAGAGTCATTAGAGGCTAAATCTTTAAGTTGGCAGCAATGTCCCGTTTGCGAAGGTTTTGAGAATATGAGCTTGTCAAGTATTTGTATAGAACGCCGACAACAAGAGCTGGACGCTCTTAAGAAGTTTCTGATCTATAGCCTCGCAGGTTCAGCAGTGCTGCACGTTGTATTGCTAGCTGTCGGCGCTAGCGGTTTTTTGGCGCGATCGCAGGAACTAGCAGAAGAGCCAATTGAGATTGCTGTAGTTGAGGATACCAACGCCCAACTAGAGCCTGAGCCCAAAATTGCCAAAGATATCCCTCCGCAAGAGTTCAAGCCAGTTGAAGGTTCTGTTCCAGAGAGTCCTATTGCCTCTAAAAATGCTGAGCCAACTGTACCAGAACCCTTGGCGAAAGCTGTACCACCAGAACCAACTGTAGTAGCATCCCCAGAACCAGCACCAGCACCAACTGTAGTAGCGTCCCCAGAACCAGAACCAGCACCAACTGTAGTAGCGTCTCCAGAACCAGCACCAGCACCAACTGTAGTAGCATCCCCAGAACCAGTACCAGCACCAACTGTAGTAGCGTCCCCAGCACCAGCACCAACTGTAGTAGCAACACCCTCAGCGATCGCTCCTTCCGCATCAACTGCATCGCAAGATACGGAAAAGGTCGGAGACTTATCTAAAGCCTCAACTAGCTCTAAAGGCACGGCAACAGAAACAAAGGGCGATCTAAATAACCAATCGGACAAGGGTATTGGTGCGATTACCGGAACGGGCACAGCTACAAGTACAGGCACAGCTACAGGTACGGGCACAGCTACAGGTACAGGCACAGCTACAGGCACAGCTACAGGTACAGGCACAGCTACAGGTACAGGCACAGCTACAGGTACGGGCACAGCTACAAGTACGGGCACAGCTACAGGCACGGCAAACACAACAGGTACAGGCACGGGTGCTAGTAGCGAAAGTGCTTCGACTGGTGAAACGTCAACCAATACTGCCACCAGAAGCAATAACCAAGAAGGAAACAGAGACGGTTTAGGTACAAATTCAGGACGAGGTAGGGGTGCTTGTCAGGGTTCCTGCGAATACCAGTACGAACGCAAGAACTCGCTCGGTGAAGCCGTAGGCGATACTCGTTTGAGAGTAAAAGTAGATTCCAGAGGTAGAGCCGTTGATGTGGAAGTGTTAGGTTCCAGTGGTGATGAAGAAGCCGACCGAGCTGCTATTGAAGCTGCGCGGGAGGCACGGTATGCTCCTTCAACGGGCGGTGAGGAACGGTGGCAAAGAGTTAGGGCTAATCACGGTATGGAAGGCTCCGCTCGTGATGCTGAAAATCGCGATCGCGTGCAGCAGCAGCAAGAAGAAGCAAACCGTCAAGCAGCAGAAGCAGAAGCTAACAGTCAAAGGCAGTCTCCTCCTTCTGAAATAGTTGATGTTCCTCCCGAACCCAGAAGCTTTACACCTGATACGGCGACACCACCAGAACCTGCCTATCAGCCATCACCGGAACCTGCCTATCAGCCATCACCAGAACCTGCCTATCAGCCATCAC
>DATGYA010000666.1:0-2888 GCA_035298405.1 Kamptonema sp.
CAGTTTTGGATATACTCCAGCAGACTGTCCTCACCTCTCAAAAAGACTAAATTACCAGGATGAAGTGTGCGAGAGCTTAAAACTCTATGCACACTTTATTGTATATTTTAGGAATTGGGACTTATGCAGTGGAAACTTTGAAATATAGCAACCGCCAAGACGGTTAGGACTATCTTGATTGCCGAAACCCTTGCTATTATTACCTCATCCTTCTTTCTTCTGCCTTCTGCCTTCTTCCTTCTGCCATATAAGATTTTTTGAGTCTTTGGGTATCTTTTAAAGATGTTGGTTAACCCGCCCCTTGTATCTACAGGTTTGATAGGATTTAGAGATAGACGAAGGAATCGCGGGCAAATAATGATAATTGAAGAATATATTAGCAAGGCTAAAAATTATTTAGCTCAGGGAAATGTGACGGGGGCGATCGCGATTTGTCAGGAGGCGATTGATGGACAACCGGATGCGATCGCGGCTTACCTGACTTTGGGAGAAGCTTTAGAAGCTCAGGGCGAGCCGACGGGAGCGAGGGATGCTTATGTTAAAGTGTTGGAAATTGACCCGCGATCGGCTGTAGCTCATGGTTATCTGGGTCAATTATATGCTGATTATTGGTGGCTAGATGAAGCCGCCGAACACTACCAAAAAGCTCTGGCTCTTAAACCCGATTGGCCAGAAGTACACTACAATTTGGGGAATGTATTTCACAAGCAGGGAAATTTACCGGAGGCGGTTGCTAGTTACCGCGAGGCGATCGCTCAACGACCAAATTATGCTGATGCTTATTATAATTTAGGTGTGGTTTGTGACCAGCAGAATGAATTGGCGGCTGCGGTTGAAAGCTATGCCAAGGTAATTGATATCGCGCCTAAATATGTAAAAGCTTACAGTAATTTGGGCTGTACTCTGGTTAAACAAGGGAAATTTGCAGAGGCGATCGCGATTTATCAAAAAGGTATTGCTATTAAGCCAGACTGGGCTATTCTTTACAATAATTTAGCTCAAGTGCTACTAGAAAAAAATCCAGAAAAGGCGATATTAGCTTATCATAAAGCCATTAAGCTAGAACCAGCAATGGAGTTAGCTCATTATAATTTAGGTAAAGCATGGCAAATGCAAGGTGCCCATGAAAAGGCAGTTCCATGTTTTCAGCGAGTAATAGAACTAAACTCTAATTACGTTTCAGCTTACACTGACAGTGGTTTTTCTCTGATGGCTTTGGGAAAAATCGCCTCAGCGATGTTTTATTTCCAAAAAGCGATCGCTCTCAAACCTGAATTTGTCGAGGCTTACTGCGAGCTGGTAGAGGCGAGGGCGATCGGACAAGCAGGGCAAGAACAAGATGAATTGCAACAAGCTGCTAGTGCTTGTTGCCGATTTCTCAGAACACTTATGGGCAGGCAGGAAGAAGGAAGAAAGAATCAGTTAGAAACGGATTTCGTAACAGACTTAACTGAAAATTTATCTGTTGGTAAGGTAGGCGATGCGTTAGTCGAGGATGTGGGTAGTAGGAGAAAAAAGGCAGTAGGAATTAGGGAGACAAAAGTTGCTGAAGAAATCCAATCATCAATTACTAATTGCCACTTACCAATTGCTGAAATTTGCGAACACCTAACACAAACTTATATACATTTAGGGAATGCTTTAGTCGAGTATGGTGGGTATAAACAGGCGGAAATTTATTATCAAAAAGCTGTACAAATTCAGCCTGAGCGATCGGAAATTTACTGGCGGCTGGCTGATTGTTTAGCTAAGCAGAGGCGATTCATTGCGGCGATCGCAATTTATCATGTAGCTTTAGCAATTCAACCTGAGTTAGCAAAGGTTTATTTTGAGTTGGGAAATATCCTAGAAAAACAGCGGCGGTATGATTCTGCGATCGCTTATTATAGAAAAGTTTTAGACTGCCAATTTCAAGGGAAATTAATAACTGGTGACTTGGAAATTGCTAGAGTAAATTCTCAATTGTTAAATTCCCGCTCGATTCAAGTACCGCAAGGTATTTATCTATCAACGTGGGAATGGTTGGTGGCTAATAATTTAGACTCCCAAAAATATTATGTTGAAATAAGTTGGGAAGGTGAAAACCCAGGAAAAACTACAGAGATATCATTGCCAAAATCAGACTGTGGCGGCTTAACTTGCGGGCCGTGCTTGAAGCGAATTTCTGATTGGTTTGATCCTGTCCATTTAGGTTGGGGCTTTCATGTTTTGTCCAACCCTAAATCGATTCCAGTTGAGTCACCAAAAACCTTTGTTGCTGTCATTCCAGAGGGACGAGCTTGGATTGTTCCCCAGAAAAATTATTGGTTGCTTTGCAGCGCGATCGCAGTCATTACTCCCGACAATTATCTATTAGCCGATGTTTCCCGCGACTATCCGGGATTCTTGCCGGGATGTCAAAATTACGATCCTACTAAACACAGCGTTTTTAACTTAGAATCATTACCACCTTTAGAGCAGATTGAAGGTACTGTTGCTGTGTTGTCTGGACTGTCAGGAAATGTTTATTTTCACTGGATGATAGATGTTTTGCCTCGAATTGAATTGCTGAGGTTGAGTGGTGTTGACTTTGGTAAAATTGACTGGTTTTTAGTTAATAATTGCCAGCAGGAATTTCAGCGCGAAACTCTAAGAGCTTTGGGGATTCCAGAAAACAAAATTCTAGAGAGCGATCGCCACCCTCACATCCAAGCAAAACAGTTAATTGCTCCCTCTTTTCCAGGCTATTTAGGATGGCCGCCGCTGTGGGCTGTGAATTTTCTCAGACGGGTATTTCTGGCGGGAATTGTGCCTTTGAACAGTTATCCTGAACGAATTTATATTAGTCGAAATAAAGCTAGATATCGGCGCGTTATGAATGAAGACGATGTGATGGAAGAATTGGGCAA
>DATGYA010000667.1:0-6588 GCA_035298405.1 Kamptonema sp.
TCTAACAATCCATTCATTCCGTAAGTTTTTGTAGTGCAAATGGTGCGCGTGGGTTGCTCGTTTCCAAGGTTGTAACGCACATCGCTTGCCTGTTGATGCGATGACATGGTTACTTGTTTTGCGCCAGTTCACGGACTGAATATAGGTAACATATTCTGCACTTCTAGCCATTGTTGTTACTCCTTCTCTTTGTTTTGTAAAAATGATTGAATCTTTGATTGTTGAGACACTTCATTGGTAAAATCATAATTTACAATCAGCCAGGTTAGAAGTGTTTTTCCATGTATTGAATAGCTGCGAGTTGGATGCTCATTACCATCGCGACATTTCAAAACATTTCTAATAATATTCCTTGGTGACTCGCCTAAGATTGCAGCGTCGGACACGGACTGAAATAGTTGCTCAGGTGTCGTTTCTGGGTACATTTCGCGGCAGAGCCGGACAGTCCAAATAAGCTCGGACACCTTATCGGACAATAGTTCTACCTGTCCGTCGTCTGTTTTGTCTAGCTGGTTGTCCGCCGGACTATTAGACAGATTAAACAACCGTTCCAGTCTCTCAACTTCACTCTCTTGAACTGGAATAGCTTCACTTTGTGACTCAACTAACCCCATTTCTTTAGGTTGCTCCAATTCGACCAAAGCAGTGCTTTGATGTCGTTGTTGGTAGTGTCGAATGTCAGCTTGCAAGCAAATAGTCGGAGGCTCTAGCGTTACAAACAGTATTGGGCGCTCATGCTGCATAGAGATAGGTTTGAGTCTCTCGAATTCATTCAGCAATTGAATCCGTGTTTCTTTGTTGGGAACCATGAAATGATCGTTGATCATGTTATTCAATACGCCATAACTTTCATTTACGCCTTCATCATTGGTGTAATAGTTGCCCAATCCTAGTAGGTTAAAGTTTTGGCGACTATTTTTGTCAGCCTTCATCCCGATCGCCTCAAGATTAAATGACTGCAAATCAGCCCAAAGGCAAACATTAAAGTCTCTGCCATTGAGAACAATGTCCACCATTTCAACTAAATACTTAGAAGCCTTAACGGCTGGATGCGAACTTAACTCTCCTAACGCCAAGCTAATGCTAAACCAGTCGCCAAGTAGCAGCCGAACCGGAGAAAGATTTCCCCGCTTTTCCTCTGGCAACATTCGTCTAGTATTGTAGATTTTCCAGACATGATGAATCACATCTAAAGTTGCCTGAATATTGGTAATATCAAAGATCGTTATTCGACCTTTTTCTCGCAACCCGCAATAGCTATCATTTTTCTGGGACACTCCCCAGAATTCAGTTTTAGGACACATCTCTAACAGCAAGCTAATTAAGCAAGACTGAGTAACAGTCTTACCCCCACCTGTGCCAGCAATGTTTAATAGTGACTTTCGGGAGCTAGCGAGTCTTTTAAGGATCGGCAAAGCTTTAGACTCCGATAGATGCAATAAACCGGGCGTAATAGCAGGTTTATTGTCGCCAATTTCACTAATTCCAAAAGTATCAACGTCACTATTCACGCTAACGTTGCTGCCGTTCATGGCTGTATGTGCAGAATCTTCAACTTTGTCACCGGGATAAGCAATACTGTCCAAAGTTTGTGTTCCAGTCAACATGAACGGAGTTTTTTGATTTCGCAAAAAGTCCATGTATTCGCGCTTCTTCTCTTCTGACAACCCAGCGGTTTCCGCCTCAAAAATAGCTTCCTCTGCTTCAAGTGCAGCAATTTTAATATCTGCTTCTGCTAGCACTTCGCACTGCTTCAGTGTTGCCGCCCGATCGTTCGCGGCCGCTTCTAAGTCAGCTTGCAAGTGAAGTTCGTCGATCGCCACACCTCGATAATCTTGCAATAGTTCAGCGCGCGCATAGATTTGACCTTTTGCTAGGTCTCGTTTTTCGGCGATGGCTTCATAGCCGGCAAGTTGCCGCTCAGAGTTTTGTAAGCTTCGGAACACTACCCCAGCGACGCCAATACTACCAGCGGTCAGCAACATCCAAAGAGCTTTATGTGGGTTAGTTGCGGGTATGGTTTTGCGAAAAACTACCTCACCGGGTATGCCGTCAGTCTTCCACTGTTCCGCATGGTACTTAGTCATAATGTAGGGCTTGCCCGTTTTATCGGCGCACTGGAGGGCTTGTTTGCTGCGAATGCAAAGTTGCACCATGTCGCTAGCCGTACCTTTGAGCGCGTTCATTCCGGCATATATTCCAATCGCCAACGCCAACCCAGCAACAGATAATTTACCGACTAATGGGAAACCTTCAAAATTCATCATCAGCGCCCGACTTGAGTGGAGTAGCTGGGCGTGTTTAGTTGTTAATGGCGACATTACTTAGCTCCTCCCTTAATTTTAAAAAGCAGGCAAAAAATGATGATTATGAGCGCGATTGACGGTAGATAGTCAAAGTACGCCGGAGTGTTTTTGGCTGCCGTCTGTAGCTCTTTTATGGCGCTTCCAATGCGTGTTTTAGCTTCTGATGCACCTTGCCATTCGGACAGTGGTTCGATCGAACCAAAAACCATAGCTCCTGTCACCCCAACGCCGACAATCGCTGAAGTCAGACGACCGCTGGATTGTCCGCTAATTTTTCCTAATAGATAAATCTGGTACAACCCGATCGCAAATATTGAACCGCCCGCAACCTGCATCGAGTGAAAAGCAAACACTACTGCCGAACCAAGAGCTGCGGGGCCGACTGTTTCGCAAAAATTGGCGGCGTCTCTGTAATTGCGTTCGGCGTTGTTTTCTGGGAGTGGTTGGTCGATCGTCGGCGCTGTAAATTGTTGTTGATACTGCTGTTGTTGTGGCTGTTGTTGTTGACCCCCCCCCGTAAAGGAAAGGGGACTCGATCCGATAAACTCGTGCATACGTCCCCTTAAGTTTTACCGATTAAAGTTGATTAAGTTTGTAAACCAATTGCCGTTGGAATTAGATTTTGGGTTAGTCAAACCCCGACCTTGACCTGAAGATCCGGCAACCATGACAGGCACTTTGTCTTGAATCCCTTGGTTGGTTCCGTTTGTTGCCCTATTCAAAAGCTCTTGGCGTTTTGCCCTCAGACCTTCTTGGATTGATTGACGGGTCTGTGCAACTACCCCCTTATTTGTGATCGCACCCATTTTGTTCTCGTGCGCCCACATCTGAGCCTGCAAATCTTGTTGGAGTTCGTGGGCAATTTCAGTTAATCCCTTCTGCCTTTTGTCCTCAATTTTGAGCATGGTTGCTCGGTCTTTGGCATCCAGCAATTCCATCTCAGAGCCAAATTCTGCATTGAGTTTACGGATTTTGGCGATCGCGTTTGCAACTTTTGAACCAAACTGTTTCCGCAGTTCCGTCCAAGTAACCTGTCCTTCGGCAACTTTTGCCATTGCCTCAAAGTAAGTGCGGGCGTTGTTTAAAAACGGTTCGAGAACTAAGGCGAGTTGCTCAGCGTTATTAGCTTTGTCAGCAAAAGCTTCAAGCTGGCTAACATCCGACAGATAAGAAACAATGTCGGATTCTACACCGCCCCATTCCCCTGCTTTTTCATCAATGTGTGGGCTATGTCCGGCAGCGGGATTGGCGATTGCTAAATTACTGTTATTTCGTCCGTGATCCATTACAATTACTCCTTAGAGAGATTTTCCCTTTTTGCGGGGAGATGATTTACGTAGAGCCAGCGGTTTTATTGCTGTTACCGCTGGTTTTCACTGGGAACTAAGTATCTTCTAATCCACTTCCATCGTTGTCAGTAACAAAAGCTCTAACAATGCTATCAATTGGAATCCCCAGGTCTTCAGCGACATCTAGAATCACCAGTGTGTCTATTGAATGACCATCGCTAGGATGACTTTCTTGAATCAATTCGCCATTCGGTCGAGTTTCGTCTACCACAAAAATATGTGCCCAAGCCATTGTTGAATCTCCTGTTTTTGTTTTTTACTTGAAAAAATCCCAAAATTTAGCCAGCCCTCCCTTTTCTTCTTTTTCTTGGGCGACTTCGACATCAATTACCTCGCCATCTTTCGATAAATCGGTGCGCTGAGGAGCTGGCTTAGCAGTAGAGCTGATAACGTTTCCCTGAATGAAATCTCCCTCAATCTTCTCGGTGTAGTTTCCCCCCCTCGGTGTTAATAATGCGGGTTCCGGGTTTGCCGTCCTCGAAATATTGACCGTTAATGATTCGTGGCATTGGATTAAAACTCCGTTGGTGTAAAAGCTTGTTGAATCAATTGTCGCGATCTCGCCATCTCTCAACTTGAAGCCTTATACACTGAGTAAATCCATCGGCTTCTTCCACGCTGTAAATGTCTACACCCAGACTGTCTGCACTGTTAAACAACTCAGCTATTTTTTCCGGTTGTAATTCAGTAGCCAACGGAGTGCCTTTGTCCCATTGCTCTCCATATTCTCCAGATAGCACCATAGCTGTCTCTACAATTTCTTCCCTTTCTGCATCTGGATTAACTGAGATCCAAGCCATTCATTTGTCCTCTCTGTTTTGTTGTAGAGTTAACACATTCCATACATAACCATTTCGATCGACCGCTCAGACGGCGGACAGAATAAACTTTGTAACCACTTGAACATCACTAGCACCTTGATTATTGATGGGGGTTTTTGATTGACATAAATTACCAGATTTACCAGCAATCCGTCTCTTCTGACTGCGATTAACTGTTCCGCAAGTTGTTGATGGTCTGCATAATATTTGCAGTTGTCGCTGCGCCAATTTTTGCAGACTCGCTGTAAGTTTGAGCAGCCCCCGGATGCCGTGTCAAAAAATCAGAAGATTCTCTCAATAGCGAAGCCATTAATTCGCCGTGTTTTTCGCGTTGAGATTGCTCAGATTGAAACGCTGCGTCAGTTACCAGCATCAGCCCTTCAATACGGCTTTTTTGGTGAGTTAGTCCTTCTACAACTCCTTCATACAGACCGTCTCCAGAAGCCTGCTGCAAGCGTGTTTGCAGGATGTGCTGCTGCTGCGCTTGTCGTGCGGCAGACGCTTGGGTAACTGCATTTTGTTGGACACTAGCGATATCTGACCCATTATTAATAGGGCTTTGGTTGCCGTTTTCTGGCGTGGAAGGCTCGCTCGGAACCATTTGCTCTTGATGTTGGCGGGGTTCCGATTGACCTGGAAGCTGCGGGCGGGCGATCGGCTGTTCTTCAACCTTTTTGAGCTGGGCAATTTGTTCAGGAGTCAGTGGAGTGTTGTAATCGACTTTGAGATTAAGTCTTTTTGCTCTTCTAATTATTTCGGCAACTGGGGTGTCTAGTATTTTCGCAAACTCGTTTAGTTTCATAAAATTCCTCAAATTCTTTCCAAAATTGTTGATGACTGTAGGAGTCTTGATGACTCGCTATGTGTTCTTCTAGTTCGGCGTAGGTTGGTTTTGGGAGGCACGACATATACCTCTTGATTTTTTTGAGTACCCATTGTTGATGAGCGTTCCAAGGCTTTCTTGGGGCCCAGAGATCTTCTCCTGTTTCTGGATCAGTCAGGTAATCATCAAGGTTGAAAGCAAGTATCTTGTCCCACTCCGTGACCGTGACCCACGACCTTTTTAACTGAACTTTACAGAAATCTCGCCGCCCCCATTCGGGATTGACCGAACGAAGTGCGAGAGATTTAACTTGTCTCGCTGTGCGGATTTCAGAGACTGCGGTGAACATTGCTGGCATTGTTTTAAGTGATGTTCAGCGAGCGATGTTCAGTGGCTTGCTGAAAAAAAAATTATCGTCCGTCTCCGCGATCGGGTGCGGATTCTTCCGGGGCAGGTTCAACGCAGATTGCGTCGGAGTAACCATAAGCGCGGGCATTTCGATGGACTCGATCGGCGGCGTCTTGAGGATTCTGACCAAGGGCTTCGATCGTCACATCGGGATTGTCAGCACGGTGAACGACAACCAAGTGTTTTTGCGGAAACGGTTGTGACAAGCGCTTTTGAATAAGGAACTGGTGCAATAGCATTAGGTTTTCTCCTTCTTTTAAACCAACAATAAACCCCTCGCTGGGAGGGGTAAACTGACTGGGTAAGGTTTTATGTAATTCACTTATAAACAGTCTGAACAAATATTCCATTTTGAGAAACGACTGTTAGTCCCCGCGCTTTCCAGTCTGGGATCTCAAAGTGAAATACAACTTCTGGGTTGGTGGTTTCGCCTTCGATGTCATAAGTGCGGTACTCAATCAATTCAATTACTTCGCAGTTATCGTCATAGGGCGTATTTTTTTTTGAGCCGAGTTGGTCTCTACCAATATTCGGGCCGTTGGCGCGCAAGTCGCAAGCAGTGTCAACATATCTTCAACAGTTAATCCTTTCATAGTCCCCACTCCCGTTTCCATTTTTCTTGTAAGCTAGCAGCGTGCATTTGTGCCCATTTGTTTGGCGGGCGGCGCCTGGCTATCCACGTATAGAGTGTGTGAGTAGGACACCCAAACGCTTCTGCAAACTGAGCTTGAGTCCATCCAAATTTCTGTTGCGCTTGATAAAAAAGTGTAGCTGGATGCAGTTGTTCCGGCTCAGCGATCGGCGGTGCCGCAATTTTACCGCGCTGCACGGCGGTTTTTGATGATAGACTAGGCATATCGTTTTTGTGTCTCTACGGTGTT
>DATGYA010000668.1:0-4833 GCA_035298405.1 Kamptonema sp.
GCTTACTTAGACCGCGATCGCTTTAAACAGCTAAATATACAAGTCGATCAGCGAGTTTATGTCAAGCCCCGGCAAGCTAAAGCATTTCCCCTTGAATTACCGGTTAGTTGATAAAATTGATAGGACTTACGAAGTTTGTCAGTGCGTAAGTCCTAAAAAATTAAAAGTTAGCTTTTCTAATTTTTAATTTTTAATTACTTTTCACAGGTGTACTATGGCTCATGCGTGTTGTGGCCCAGGTTATGCTTCACCCCAAGAAGCGATCGCATCAGAACGAGAAAAATTGCTTTACACGATCGCGCTCTAGACAGGCATCGGCATTGAAGAACCGGATTATCTAGCCACAGTAGACGTTGACCCCAATTCCCCAAGCTACTTGCAAGCGATCCACCGCTTGCCCATGTCCTACATTGGAGATCAGCTACACCACTTTGGCTGGAACGCTTGCAGCTCATGTCACGGCGACGCTAGCAAATCCAGGCGTTTTAGCGTCATCCCGGTATCCGCTCCAGCCGCATTTATAGCAGAAGGAAGAAGGAAGAAGGATGAGGTAATAATAGCAAGGGTTTCGGCAATCAAGATAGTCCTAACCGCCTTGGCGGTTGCTATATATTGTGGATACAGAAGATGCGCGATCGCCAAAACTCCACAAAGTCATCGAACCAGAAGAAATCAAAGCCAAAACCAACCTCAGCGCTCCCCACACCTTCCACTGTCTAGCTGACAGCATCATGATTTCCATGCTAGGCGATGCCGAAGGCAAGGGGCCAGGAGGCTTTTTGCTCCTCATTGATTAAGCTCTAAATTAAATGTGGACAGATTCACTCCTAATTTACGATTTATCGCCAGTAAGGTCTTCCTTTCCAAAACACTCCCAGCACAATTCCTATTAGTGTAGTTTCGGATAAATCGACTAGAAATGCAGGTACTGGCAACAGAGATTTTAAAAACAGACCTAGAAGTAAACACACAACTAAAGTCCACAAACTAGAGCTATTGAGAAGAAATTGTTGCTGCCGTTGCTCAAAAATGTAGACTGCTAGTGCGCCCATTCCCACTGCTGTAACGACAGGGATTAATACCCCCAAGGAAGAACTATAGAGTAGCTTCAGGATATTGCGGACTATGGGAGATTGCGTGAAACCCCACCCTAAGAATAACTCCACTCCAATAACGATCAAATTCGTGAGGGCGGCAATTTGAAGCAGTTCTTGCCAGGGTAAGTTTTTTAAACGGCTTAGAGGATTGCTCATAGTGCAGAAAAGAGATACATTGCTTTGATTGTATTATGGTGTTACGCATCGCGATCGCTCTGGCATGACCCTTAAGCGTCATCTATCGCAATTCCTAAAGTAAAATATATATGGAATAAAGACGATCTCTTCTTGTAGATGTGTTATGGATCACACAAATTCCAATAAAACACAGTTAAAGTTGACTTGAGATATAGATGATAGCAATGATTAAAGACTCACGCTTTTTAATCTTATTTAGCTGTATAGTCGCCTTCTGCTTCTGGCTAGGCAGTTGCACCAATCAACCCCCAGCTAAGGCAGTTTCCATCAACTTTGCATCAGCACCGTTCTATAGAGATGTATTGATTGAGCTTGAAAGACAATATCGACAAGAAAAGTTTAATGTCACCATTAACTATACCTTTTCTGGCTCAACTGCACTGAAAGAGCGCATTGAGAAGGGAGAGTCCTTCGACATCTGTCTAGTTACTTCTAAACTAGCATTAGATGAGTTTCAGAAAAAAGGACTATTATTATCGGAAACGCTCAAAGATTTAGTTAGTACACAAATGGTTTTAATTGTTCCGGTCGATTCTCCACTCGCGATCGCGGACTTTAATGACTTAACTAGCGATCGGATCAAAACAATCGCTATGGGGACAGAAAGGCTGGGAGTTGGTCAATATACCAAAGAAATTTTGACTAACTTGGGGATTTTTAAACAGGTTCAATCTAAAGCTGTATGGGCTAATGTTGAAGTCCGTGAAATCAGCAAAGCTGTAGAAAGCAACCAAGCTGATATAGGCATTACTTACCTACCAGAAGCTAAGTTATCTAAAAAACTCAAAATCGCTGCGATCGCTCCTGCAAGTTCCCACAAACCTATTATTACGAGGCTGGCTGTGCTCAAGAATAGCCAACACCCTATAGAAGCAAAAGAATTCATCGACTTTCTAACTAATGCTAAAACAAAGCCTATATTTGAAAAATATGGTTTTACTACTATTCCACCCTCATCCAAATCTTGAGCCGGAGACTATCCCATGATACGAAGTATCAAACTCAACCCCCAATTTTTGCTTCGAGTAGCGACAGGACTAGGTACTGCTACTCTGTTATCAATATCAGTTAGTGGACTCGCCTTTTTGAGCGTATTGCGTACCCTAGAAGCTAATCGGAGCGTACAAGAAAAAGTAGAAACTATCGATCGAATAAGACAGGTCTTAGATAACGTTAGAGATGCTGAAAATGGACAGCGGGGCTATGTATTAACTGGCGAAAATAGCTATTTTGATTCTTATACAAGTGCTATACTCGATCTTGACCAATGCTTTGAATTACTGCGGCGACTGTTCGCAGATGAACCAGAGAAAAAACGGCAGTTAGATTACCTTGAACCCTTAGTACAAAGTTATCTAAATCAATTGAATCAAATAATTAAACTGCGGCGCAACCAAGGATTGGATGTAGCCTCTTTAGAAATTAAACGGAATCAGGATGCAAAAAAGCTAAACGATCGAATTCGTGTAGTAGTGGGTAATATGGACGCACAAGAAAGGGCCGTATTGTTCGAGCGGCAGCAGGAAGCGGGTAGTAGTTTACAGCGGTCTATATTTGCTTTTGTCGGCGGCACTCTATTTAATCTGCTTATTTTTACTTGGGTTTATCGATTGATTTTTGACGAAATCCATAAGCGAAAACAAACTGAAATTCAATTAAAAGAAGCTAAAGAAGAAGCAGAACAAGCTAAACTTGCTGCCGAAGTTGCCAACAAAGCTAAAAGTGAATTTCTCGCTAACATGAGCCATGAACTCAGAACCCCTCTTAATGGTATTTTGGGCTATGCTCAAATCTTAGTCCGCTCAAAAAATATTCAAGAAAATGAACTCAAAGGCTTGGGGATTATTCAGCAGTGCGGATATCATTTACTCACCCTCATTAATGACATTTTAGACCTCTCTAAGATAGAAGCAAGAAAAATGGAACTATCTCCTAATGAATTCCATTTTCTAGCATTCCTTCAAGCTGTCAGTGAAATTGTCCGCATCAAAGCCGAACAAAAAGGAATTGCTTTCATTACCCAATTTGACCCCGCACTCCCTATTAGCATACAAGCTGATGAGAAACGCTTACGACAAGTCTTGATTAATCTTTTAGGTAATGCTGTCAAGTTTACGGATAGAGGAGGCGTTACCTTCAAAGTTGGTGCAATCGAATCATCTACGATTGAGCAAGCAACAAACACTCTCAATGCTATTAACAAAATTCGCTTTCAAATAGAAGATACTGGCGTGGGAATGAGTGAAGAACAAAGGCAGAAAATATTTCTTCCTTTTGAACAAGTTGGTGATACCAAACGGATGGCAGAAGGTACAGGATTAGGTTTAGCTATTAGTTCAAAAATTGTGGAAGTAATGGCTAGTAAGATTCGAGTTACTAGCAAGATTGGATTTGGCAGTCAATTTTGGTTTGATTTAGATTTACCTTGTGCTAACGAATTTACATTAAAACCGACCTTTGATTTAAAAGGGACAATTGTAGGCTTTACAGGCAATAAACGCAAAATATTAGTTATAGATGACCGCTGGGAAAATTGCTCAGTGATTGTAAATTTACTGACTCCCGTAGGTTTTGAGGTATTTGAAGCTGCTAATGGTGCTGAAGGATTAGCAAAAGCCTCTGAATTAATGCCAGATCTGATTATTACGGATTTAGTTATGCCTGTGATGGATGGGTTTGAATTGCTGCGTCACTTACGAAATTCAGAGATATTAAAAAATACAATTGTAATCGTTTCTTCAGCGAGTGTTTTTGAGAAAGACCAATATCAGAGTTTAGATGCAGGTGCTAATGCTTTTTTACCCAAACCTGTACAAGTCTCAGAATTATTTGAATTATTGCAGAAAAAATTAGGATTGTCTTGGATTTATGCAGAGCCAAAGACTTCTCAATCTACTCTCGAATCAACTCCTAAAATATCTGCTGTTGAATCTTTGGTGATTCCACCAGCAGCATTGATAGAAGCTTTATACGATTTAGCAAAAAAGGGGAATGTAAAAGCTGTGATTCAAAAAGCAGAGGAATTAAAAAAGTTAGATGAGCAATGGATTCCCTTTGCTGAGGAAGTATGCAGATTAGCTAAAGGGTTTCAGGAAAAACAACTTCAGTCATTTTTAATTAACTATTACCATCCCAAAGTGCCGGAAATAATCGAACAGTCGTGACAGTACAGAAAAAACTCGCATTCCATTGAAGCCATCTAATGTTATTTAATGAGCCTTTACCAGGAGATGTTCTTATACTACTTCTGGTAAAAGTTTGCTACAGTTTGGGTAGGAGCGGGTTCGCGATCAAATTTGCCACCCACAAATAACATTAATAAACCTGCCCCAATAGTGTAGCATTAATTTAGAGAATTGGTATTAAATGACGGTTAACAGTTAACAGTTAACAGTTAACAGTTAACAGTTAACAATTACTTTTCTTGTAATTCCTCAATTCCCTCCCATCCCTCCGGCACTCCATACTTTTGATACTTCTCACAACGTTTAACATAAAGCATCGCCGCCTTATCTTGAGGATTAACTGCTAAAACCTC
>DATGYA010000669.1:0-14652 GCA_035298405.1 Kamptonema sp.
TTATAACTATGAATTTATTGGTCACAAATGGGATGACTCAGAAATTAAAAGGCGTATTGGAAGAATTAATAGTAAGAAAAATAAAACGCTTGTTAAAAACATTCCCTATGGCAGCGGTTTAGCTGGTGGAATCAGAAACGAAAGATGGTATCAAAGGAATCGTAACAACATTCTGGAGTATGAGAAGTGGTGCTTAGACTGGGGGAAAGAGCTTTTTCGTATTTGCAAACCTGGTGCGACAGTTTTAGTTTTTAACAGTACAAGAACTGTTGCTCACGTACAAGTGGCACTTGAAAATGCTGGCTTCTATGCGAGAGATATTCTTGTTTATAAAAGACCTAGTGGCATACCTAAAGGGGTCAACATTAAGCAACAGTTGGAGAAGAAAGGATACGAAAATTCTGAAAAATGGGATGGTTGGCACAGTTGCCTGAGAAATGAATGGGAAGCAATTTGTGTACTTCAAAAACCACTTGTAAATAATTATATAGAAACTTTATTAGAGTACGGTACTGGTCTTTTTTACACTAAAGAGGATCTCGGTGGTTTTCAATCAAATATTTTAGATGGTCTACAACGCGAGAAAACCGAAGATTTTAATGTTCATTGCACAGTAAAACCAATCGCCCTAATGAGAAAGTTGGTCGAAATATTTGTGCCGCGTTTGGATAACTCTATTCTCATCGATCCTTTTGCAGGATCAGGAACTACACTGGTCGCGGCAAAGGAACTTGGGATTAGTTATGTTGGAATTGAAATAGTACCTGATTACATAGAAATAATTAAAAAACGTCTTGATAAATTTAGCGGTCTACAGGGAATGCTCCCACTCTTTCAATGAGAAATGATTTTAAATTAAATCCGCTTATGCTTTGTATGAATTCAAATGAAGCGTCACCAGTATAAACTCTCCACATCCCAACTTGACAAGCCATAATGGCTGCTGGCAAATTATCATTTCTTAGAATCAAAATAGTTGGTTCATAGTTATGAGTACGAAGTAGTGGGCCGTAAGATTTGAACTTTTTAAGTGTTCCAGAATCTCCTGAGCCAATACGATATTTTGTATCTATTGCATATCCATCAACAATCAGATCGCAGGGTTCATCATTACCCACTCTAAATGCTGGCTGAAAGCCACTACAATATGCTTTACATATTTCAATAACTAATAATTGCCAACACATACCTAGCTCACGTCCCCAATACTGCCTATTTTCTCTTTTGATTATGGGAGAAATTCCAAATACATCCATTAAAAGATCGTGTTCTTCATTTTCTTCTGCATAAACCTTAGCAATAAATGAGTTTTGATATCTTGTTAAGATTCTATCTAGCGATCTTTCAGTCATCATCAATCACCAGTTCAGCTAGGCTTACAGATAGTGCATTAGCTATTTTCTTTGCATTAAGCAGGGTTATATTTCTTTCTCCTCGTTCAACCGAGCCAATATAAGTACGGTGTAATTCACATAGTTCTGCAAGTTGATCTTGGGAAAGATTTCTGAGCTTTCTGAAATGTCTAACTCTGCTACCAAATTGCTCTGTAATATCCATAGAACGGTCAAGATTGAGCAATGACGATCATAAGCCGACAGACTATAAGTAGCGACAGACTATAAGTAGCATTAGAGATAGCCAGTCTTAGATATTTGTGGCGTGACTAAGAGTGGCATCACAAATCGATGGGGGACCGATCGCGGAAAGGTTATAATAAGGTCTTGAGCCATTGAATGAGGTAAATCCTTCTCTATAACCAATTAACAATCACAAATTACAAAAAAAACAGCGAAGCTTTCGCACAAGAAACCGAGGCAAATTCACCCCAAATTCCAGCACAAAAGCTTCGCACTCAGTAACAATCGGAAAATTAAGACATTGCTTGAGCGATATAGTCAAAGTAAGGAGCAGCTTCCTTAGCATCCTCTTCATTGAGCAAAGCCAAAGCAGCCTCTTTTAAAGCTCGGATAGCTTCCACCATTCCGGGAACGGGAACGCCCAGAGAATTGTACATCTCGCGCACTCCAATCAAACCGATCTTTTCAATAGGCTCTTTGTCGCCAGCGAGGATACCGTAAGTGATCAGGCGCAAATACCAGCCGTAATCGCGCAAACACAAAGCTCGCTCGCGTTGACCGTAGGCATTACCACCTGGGGAAATGAAGTCAGGGCGTTTCTTCCAGAGTTTTTTGCTGGCTTCTTCTACAATCTTTTTCTCACTATCGGAGAGGGCGCTAGCAATCCGCACGCGCTGGGAACCTGTTTTAAAAAAAGAATTGATGCTCTGGAGTTCGCCGGCACTGGGGTAGCGAAGCTCGTCGTCGGCTTGGAGTATAACTTGGCTAACTACGCTCATGGGTATGCAAATTTTTTAGAGTAACACTAAATTAGTTTAACGACTTAGTGGGCACAAACCAATAGAGGGGCATAGAGTATCGGTGGCTTGAGATCCGCGATAATAAAGATCCGCGCTTTCTCACCTATGACTAAAACAAAATCCCCTATCTCAACTCCTCAATCGGCGATCGCCCAACAAGGTCAACTGATTGAGTTAGAAATTACCGACTTATCCGACAGTGGCGACGGAGTAGGCCGCCTCGGTCAGTTGGTTGTTTTTGTGCCAGATACCGTTCCGGGCGATCGCGCCTTAGTCCGCCTCATGCAAGTCAAAACCGACTCCGCAATAGGCAAACTCCACGAACTCACCGAACCATCCGAGCACCGCATCCGTCCTATGTGCATTGTCGCAGATAAGTGCGGCGGCTGTCAGTGGCAGCACATTGATTGGCACTACCAACTTGAAGCTAAGCGAAATATAGTTATTCAAGCTCTACAACGCATTGGCGGATTCACCGCACCCCCTGTAGATCCAGTTGTAACTGGGCATGGTCTCACAGGTTTAGGCTACCGCAACAAAGCCACCTATCCCTTAGCAACTTCTTCAACAGGTCAAATCCAAGCTGGTTACTACCAAAAAGGCAGTCACCGATTGATTAATCTCAATCAGTGTCCCGTCCAAGACGAAGACCTTAATCCTCTGTTGAAGGACATAAAAAAGGATTTACAGGAGCGCGGTTGGAAGACTTACGATGAAAAGCAGTCAACTGGTGAATTGCGCCATCTATCTGTACGCATTGGGCGGCGTACAGGAGAAATATTGCTGACTTTAGTAGTTCGGACTGGCCAGTTGCCGGGAATGGATGCGATCGCGGCGGAATGGCTGAAGCGTTATCCTCAACTTGTCGGCGTGTGTTTGAATATCAACCCCCAGAATACTAATGTCATTTTTGGTCGAGAAACTCGCTGCATTGCCGGCAAACCCTACCTGCTGGAAATTTTTTCTGGTTTAGAGTTTCAGATTCGGGCGGATACTTTCTTTCAAGTCAATACTGAGGCTGCTGAGGCACTATTACAGGTAATTGCGGGTGAGTTGCACCTTCAAGGTAATGAAGTTTTGGTTGATGCTTACTGCGGGATTGGTACGTTTACTTTGCCTTTAGCAAAATATGTCAGCAGGGCAATTGGTTTAGAAATACAAGAAGCGGCGGTAAAGCAAGCTAAATCCAATGCTGAATTGAATCACCTGACAAATGTGAGTTTTCAGGTGGGAACAGTGGAAAAATTATTGCCGCAGTTGGATGTTGTACCGGATGTGGTGTTACTAGATCCACCGAGGAAAGGTTGCGATCGCACTGTTTTAGAAACCCTAGTTGCATCCAAACCCAGCCGCATTGCCTATATTAGCTGCAAACCTTCCACCCTCGCCCGTGACTTGAAATTCCTCTGTCAAAATGGAGGCTACCAATTACAACGGGTACAGCCAGCAGATTTCTTTCCCCAAACTCCTCACGTTGAATGTGCTGCCTTTTTGACCATCTGATATCAAATCCGGGTTTATTACTGCCTTTTTCTATAGTCCGCGTAGGCGGACTTTGTTTCTATAGCCGCGATTTCTAATCGCCAGGAAAAGTATAGTTTTTAAAGCTTGATATCCTTCTCAAATTTGTTGATTTCTCAACAGTATTGAACGCAGATACATTATGATAATTATCTGCGTTCATCGGCGATGAAAAGTTAATTAACCCCCAGCAATAGCAGAGAGTATGCTAACTTCATCTCCATCTTTAAGGGCAGTATCCAAATCTTCCAAAAACCGGATGTCTTCACGATTAACGTAGAAGTTAAAAAATCTACGGGGTTCGCCTTTTTCGTCGCACAGGCTTTTTTTGATGCCAGGGCAATTGTTTTCTAGTGACTCAATCAGTTCGGAAATGTTGCCACCACTGCAATCAATTGTAGCTTGATTGTTGGTGAACTTTTGCATGGGAGTTGGAATTAAAACTTTGATACTCATAGTTAGTTGTTGATTGTTAGTTGTTGATTGTTGGTTGTTGGTTGTTGATTGTTAGTTGTTGGTTGTTAGTTGTTGGCTAGTTGTCTGTTTCTACATAACAACTAACCACTAACAACTAACCATTAACCCTTAACAAATTTCAAATTAATTTAACCCCCAGCAACTGCCGGGACTATGCTAACTTCATCTCCGTCTTGAAGGGCAGTATTAGTACCTTCCAAAAATCGGATGTCTTCACTATTAACGTAGAAGTTCAAAAATCTACGGGGTTCGCCTTGTTCGTCGCACAGACTTTTTTTGATGCCAGGGCAATTTGTTTCTAGTGCCTCAATTAGTTCGGAAACGTTGTGGCCACTGCATTCAATTGTGGGTTGATTGTTAGTAAACTTTTGCAGAGGAGTTGGAATTAAAACTTTGACAGCCATAGTTAGTTGTTGATTGTTGATTGTTCATTGCTAGTTGTTAGTTGTTAGTTAGTTATCTTTTTCTACATAACAACTAACAACTAACCATTAACAGTTAACCATTAACAGTTAACAGTTAACAGTTAACTGTTAACTGTTAACTGTTAACAAATTTCAAACAGAAACTTCTTGCCATTCTAAGCGATCTAGTGTCCGAGCACGCTCGATTGCACGCTCGAAACTTTCTAGTTTGGGTTCAATTGTCAGGGGCTCACCGATGTAGCCTTGTATAGCTTCTTGGGTTTTTAAGCCGTTGCCAGTGATGTAGGCAACGGTGGTTTCTTCGGGGTCGATTTTACCAGCTTCTACGAGTTTCTTCAAGACTGCGATTGTTGTGCCGCCTGCGGTTTCAGTGAAGATGCCTTCAGTTTCAGCTAATAGTTTCATGCCTTCTATGATTTCTGCGTCGCTGACGGATTCAATATTTCCGCCTGTTTTGCGGGCGAGTTCCAAGGCGTAGATGCCGTCTGCGGGATTGCCGATCGCGATTGATTTAGCAATTGTGCTTGGTTTAACTGGCTTGATGAAATCCCGTCCTTCGCGGAATGCTTGGGCGATGGGAGAACAACCGTCTGCTTGTGCACCGCTGAAGCGCACTTTCTTACCTTCAACTAATCCGACTTCTGTAAATTCTTGGAAACCTTTGTAAATTTTAGTGAAGAGGGAACCGGAGGCCAGAGGCGCAACGACATGATCGGGCAGTTGCCAGCCTAATTGTTCGGCGACTTCATAACCAAGGGTTTTGGAACCTTCGGAGTAGTAAGGGCGGAGGTTGATATTAACAAATCCCCAGCCGTGGGTATTGGCAACTTCGCAGCAGAGGCGGTTAACTTGGTCGTAGTTGCCTTGAACTGCCATAACTGTTGGATTGTAGATCAAGGTACCGAGGACTTTGCCTGCTTCTAAGTCGGCGGGGATGAAGACGCAACAATCTAGACCGGCGTGGGCTGCGATCGCGGCGGTAGAATTAGCTAAGTTGCCAGTGCTAGCACAAGATACTGTAGTAAAACCTAATTCTCTAGCTCTGCTGAGAGCTACTGATACCACTCTATCTTTGAAGCTGAGAGTGGGCATATTGACAGCATCGTTTTTAATATAAAGATTTTTTAGACCTAAGCGGCGAGCTAAACGGTGAGACTTCACCAAGGGAGTCATGCCTGTGCCGACATCAATAACATTATCTGTAAGGACTGGTAAGAAGGAGCGATAACGCCAAATCGAGTTGGGGCCAGCTTGGATCGTTTCGCGGGAAACTGTGCGGCGAATCGCATCGTAGTCGTATTTGACCTCTAGGGGCCCAAAACACTGTTCGCAGACGTGCTTAGCTTCGAGTTCATACTCTGTCCCGCATTCTTTACACTTGAGGCTGGTAGCGGTAGCTGCTGCGGATTTAATTTTGGTGGTTTGGGTTTGGGTGGCTTGGGTCATGGTTTTGGTCTCCGATTTATACGATGGTTTTCGACTCTTTGTGGATACTAACACGAGTCTAAAACTACGTCAAACATACCCGATAAAATTAGTCGGGTATAGCTTTACACAAATTTAATAGATGGGCTTGGCTAATGGCTAATGGCTAATTGCTAATTGCTAATTGCTAATCGCTAATTGCTTAATCTTTCTTCCCCATCTCCCCCATCTCCCCTATCCTCCCCATCTCCCCCATCTCCCCTGCTCCCTCTCCCTGCTAACGCAAGCGCGGCCCAGGCTGCAAACCAGGAATACCGGATGATGGACTGGGGGAGCGACGAGCTCTGGAACTGGGCGGAGAGCTAATAAATATTCTTTCATTTCCCTTTAATCCAGAGCGAATTTCTGTTTTGTCATTAACCGTAATTCCAGTTACTATCGGAGTAAATTTAGGCTTCATATTTTCGTCTGCAACAAAGACTCCTGTGCCATTTTCTTGACGGACGATCGCCACTGTCGGTACAACCACAGAATCTTTTAGTTCCCCGACTTTAAACTCTACATTGGCATTCATTCCAGAGCGGAGTAACCCTTGAGGGTCATCAATAATTCCCACTTTGACTTCAAAACTGGTGACGTTTTGCTGGACAATTGACTGGGGTGAGATTTGATTGACTTGACCTGTAAATGTTTTGCCGGGATAGGCATCAGCTTGAATTGTCACCTCTTGCTTAAGCCGGATTTGGGAAATATTAGTTTCGGCTACATTTGCGACTACTTGATTTGTCGAAGCTAAGGACAAAATTGAAGAAGAAGTCGCTGAGGAAACAGCACTACCTGCGGTTGTGGGAGTCACAAAAGCGCCGGGATCGGCATATTTACGGGTGACAATGCCGCTGAAAGCAGCGCGAATTACAGTATCGTTAATCAGCGCTTCGATGGTTTGGACGCTACCCTTGGCAGAGGCAAGTTGAGCACGAGCTTGGGCGATGTCTTCTGGGCGGGAACCTGCTTCTAGTAAGGCTAAGGCTTCTTGTCTTTGTTGTACTACTGCCCGTGCTTGGGCGATGTCTTCTGGGCGAGAACCTGCTTCTAGCAAGGCTAAGGCTTCTTGTCTTTGCTGTACTGCGGCCCGCGCTTGGGCAATTTCTTCGGGGCGGGCACCTGCTTGTAGCAGCGCTAAAGCTTCCTCCGCTTGCTTGACTTGGGTTTGGGCGCGATCGCGCGTAGTACGGGAAGTATTCAAGCTCTGGAGTGCGATCGCGCCTGCTGTATATAATTCCTGATTTCTTTGTAAGTCATCTCCTGCTTGGCGTAGGGCATATTGAGCATCTGTAAGGCGGGATCTGGCTTGGGCTATGTCTTGCGATCGATTACCATTGATGACTTTTTGCAGGTTAGCTTGTTGTTCGGCTAGTTGCCCCCTCGCTGCGGCAATGTCCTCTGGTCGATTACCATTGAGCAATTTTTGCAGGTTAGCTTGTTGTTCGACCAGTTGCGCCCTAGCTACGGCGATATCCTCCGATCGATTGCCATTGAGCAATTTTTGCAGGTTGGCTTCGGCGGAGGCGACTTGTCCTTGAGCTTGGGTAAGTTGGCCTCGGAGGTTGGAGTCATCCATGTATGCCAGCAATTGCCCTTGTTCAACGCGATCGCCCTCTTTGACCAGTAAACTTTTAAGCATCCCTGATGTTTTGGGGCTGACATTGACTGAACGTTCTGGTTGAATAGTGCCATTAGCGGAAACTGCGATCGGTAGGCTCAGCCTTTCGACGGCAACAGTCTTTTGCCCGCGCCGAGTTTCGCTGTTCGGTTTCGCGATCGCCATGCTATAAACGGCATAGCCTCCTACTGTCAGCAGTGACAGGATAAGTAGCCCAAGCAGCCCCGAAACAATAGGTTGTTTATGAAAGCGTTTTGCTAAGTCCATATAAAATTAGACCGACTGGGCAAAGAAAACGTTCAATTCATTTCTTAAATTTTTCTCAATAAGCTCTGGCGAATATTTCTGGCGAATAGAATTCGCGAAGCAACGCGGGCACACAAATGAAGTCCGCCTGCGCGGACTGTAGAGATTGCAACCCGCACAGGCGGGTTTTGTATGTGTAGTAGCGGTTTTAACCGCCCCTTTGACAAATAGTGGTCAATTCTCTACCATTGCCTAGTTAGGAAGATGAAGCATTAACCGACAAAAATTTTATGACAACAGGGAAATTAACCGGCAAGGTGGCGTTAGTGACTGGTTCAGCCAGAGGAATTGGTCGGGCGATCGCACTCAAACTAGCAAAAGAAGGTGCATCACTTGTCATTAATTATGCTGGAAGTACCGCTCAAGCTCAAGAAGTTGTAGAGGCGATTGAAGCTGAAGGCGGGAGTGCGATCGCCCTTCAGGGAAACGTGAGTTCTGTTGCTGATATTCAACGGCTATTCGATCGCACAATTGAACATTTTGGTAAAATTGATATTCTGGTTAATAATGCCGGAATCCTGACTAATAAAAAAATTGCTGACTTTACGGAAGCTGAATTTGACAAGATTTTTGCGGTTAACGTCAAAGGTACTTTTTTCGCTTGCCAACAAGCCGCTCAACGCCTAGCCGATGGTGGACGCATTATTAATTTTTCCTCTTCAACTACTTTGATGATGCTGCCAACTTATGGAGCTTATGTTGCGACTAAAGGAGCAGTTGAACAATTGACGCGGGTATTGGCAAAAGAAGTAGGTCAACGGGGAATTACTGTTAATGTTATTTCTCCAGGGCCAATAGATACTACTCTGTTTCGAGAAGGAAAAACCGAAGCCCAAATTCAAAATTTTGTGCAAGCGTCAGCACTGGGACGATTGGGAGAAGTGCAAGATATTGCCGATATTGTAGCATTTCTAGCAAGCGATGATTCCCGCTGGATTACCGGACAAAACATTCGGGCTAATGGCGGTATCATCTAAATATGATTTCAGAATATAGCACTTCTCAATCAAGTGATGTACGTCCCACTACCAATTAGCCATTAGCTATTAGCAATTACCAGATGTACATCATATACCTGAGAGCTGCTATAGTTAAACAGTGTTTCCCATGTATATAGAAAATAAATTAGGCAGATTATGAAGCAACAAAATCAATATGAAGAGGAATTGACTACGCAACGCATTGAAGCTTTCAGCGACGGTGTTTTTGCCATTGCTATTACCTTACTGATCTTAGAAATCCGCCTCCCGCACACAGATGCTACACATGGGAGCGTTGCTACCGCATTAGTTTCTCTGTGGCCATCTTATTTTGCCTACATTTTTAGCTTTGTAATGATTGGGATCTATTGGGTGAATCATCATTACATTTTTAGAATTTACCAGAAGACAGATCATGTGTTTAATCTGCTCAATGTATTCTTCCTAATGTGCATCTCGTTTTTACCTTTTCCAACGGCGGTACTAGGCGAACATTTACTTGATGTGAAGGAGCAAAAAACGGTAATAATATTTTATGTATTTGGATTAATGTTACCAGCCGCATCTTGGTTCCTAAAATGGCTCTACGCTTCTTCTCACTATCGGCTGATTGATGGTCGTCTTAGCCCGCATTTTGTTAATTATCTTACCAAGCAATATGGATTCTCGGTGATTTTTTACTTGTTTGCACTCGTTGTCTCAGTGTTTCAACCAATAGTTGGTCTGGCGATCGCAGTTGGGTTGACATTTTTGTATTTACTGCCGTCAAAGCAACCCGTGTATCTTCCGCCTACACTGTAAATACAGTGACATCTCACACCGATTGTAATTAAAATCCATACATTCTACATATAGTTCAATGAGAGAATTGCTCCTAGATTGTAAAGTACACTGTCCTTATAACAGCTTAAATCCTTCAAATTGGACTACAAAGCCTTCACCTTGAGGAGCTGCACACATTAACCCAACTTGAAGGATTGAGACATCAGTTAGATAGGCCAGTCGCATCATTGAATAGTCTTCACCATTCAACGAGTATTGCACTTCTATCGTTTCTGCTTGGCGCTTTACTCGCAGCCAGAGGGAAACAGGCGGTACAGAAAGCGGTATCACAGACCAATCAGAATAGTCTCGCGTAACAACTGTACTCACATTTTGCACTGCCTCAACAAACTCAATGCCACACTTGAGCCAGATATTTTCGCTCTCTCGAATCATCAGTCCTGCTTGATCGTAAAGCGATCGATAGTCACCAGTAATTTTAACTTCGGCTGTAAAGTCGCCCGCTACTTCTCGGTGGTAAAAGTTGCCGTTATCACGAATGAATCCGTAATGAGTTTGCCGCCAAAAATCAGTCTTTGCGCCTGCGGTAACGTGGATAATATCCTGATCCTCATACCATTCTGAAGGTTCGTTATACCATTGCATGGTTTGCATATTCTGCTAAATTCCTCCCCCAGTTTAAATTATTGAAGTCTTAGATTATATCTATGCTCTGCTCTCTGTGGGGGTGTTACTCCTTCTGCCTTGTGCCTTGTGCCTTGTGCCTACTACGATCGCACCCCTACACAAAGCTATTGACACCCATCGGCATACCCCCGAATTTCCCGCCTGAAATTAATCTGCTCAATATCCCCAAAAGCGCTAAGATAAAAGCAAAACCAGCTTTGTAACATCTTGAGCATCCGGCTGTGACAGAACTAAAATCCTATAAAGATACCGTAAACCTGCCCAAGACTAAGTTTGATATGCGTGCCAACGCTGTCAAACGGGAACCCGAACTGCAACAATTTTGGGCAGATCAACATATATACGATCGCCTGTCACAGAACAATCCGGGTGAGTTGTTCATTCTCCACGACGGGCCACCCTACGCTAACGGGCAACTCCACATCGGCCACGCCCTGAATAAGATTCTCAAGGATACGATTAATCGCTACCAAATGCTGCAAGGTAGGAAAGTCCGCTATGTCCCTGGATGGGATTGTCACGGCCTGCCAATTGAGCTGAAAGTCTTACAGGATATGAAGCCTGCCCTTCGGCAAAAGCTGACTACGATCGAACTTCGTCGCCAAGCGCGGGATTTTGCGATCGCCACGATGGAACAGCAACGGGAAGGGTTTAAGCGTTATGGCATTTGGGGAAACTGGGAACACCCTTATTTGACGTTAAAGCCAGAATACGAAGCAGCACAAATCGGCGTTTTTGCCCAAATGGTGCTTAAAGGTTACATCTATCGCGGGATGAAGCCGGTACACTGGAGTCCTAGTTCTAAGACGGCTTTGGCTGAGGCAGAATTGGAGTATCCCGAAGGTCACACTTCTCGCAGTATTTATGTTGCCTTAGCGATCGCGAAGTTGGCAAAGTCCGCAAAGGCGCTGACTCCTTATCTGCCGAATCTCCACTTAGCAGTCTGGACAACTACGCCTTGGACAATTCCCGCAAACCTAGCTGTAGCAGTTAATCCCGACTTGACTTATGCAGTAGTAAAATTCTCAGGGGAAGGATCGATCGCCAATGGCGCTCAAAATTCGCCAGAGAGTGAAGAATTGAGTGCAATTGAACTCAAAAAAACGCCAGAGAATAAAGAGTTAAGTACCAAGGTAGAAAAAACTCTGATCGTGGCCGCTGACTTGGTAGAAAAATTGTCAGCTACCTTCAATACTCAACTAGAGGTAGTAACTACTATCAAAGGCAAAGATTTAGAAAAATCTACCTACAAACATCCGCTATTTGACCGCATAAGTCCCGTTGTCATCGGCGGCGACTACATCACGGCGGATTCTGGTACGGGTTTAGTACATACCGCGCCGGGACACGGTCAAGAAGACTATCAAGTAGGTCAACGCTACGGTTTACCTTTACTCTCACCAGTTGACGATAATGGTAATTTCACCGCAGAAGCCGGACAATTTGAGGGTTTGAACGTCCTCGGCGATGGTAATGGGGCGGTAATTGATGCTCTGGCCGGGGCCGGTGCTTTAATTAAAGAAGAAGTTTACGCTCACTCTTACCCCTACGATTGGCGGACGAAAAAGCCGACAATATTTAGGGCGACGGAACAGTGGTTCGCGTCAGTGGAAGGATTTAGAGAAACAGCGTTAAAAGCGATCGCGGATGTGAAGTGGATACCCGCCCAAGGCGAAAATAGAATTACCGCAATGGTAAGCGATCGTAGCGATTGGTGCATCTCCCGTCAACGCAGTTGGGGCGTACCTATCCCTGCATTCTACGACGAAGAAACCGGGGAACCCTTGCTGAATAAAGAAACGATCGCTCACGTACAGGCGATCTTTGCACAAAAAGGTTCCGATGCTTGGTGGGAATTGCCAATAGAAGAATTATTGCCAGAATCCTATCGCAATAATGGCAAAACCTACCGCAAAGGTACAGACACAATGGATGTCTGGTTTGACTCCGGTTCCTCTTGGGCCGCCGTTGCCAAAGGCCGAGAAGAATTGCACTATCCTGCTGAAATGTATTTAGAAGGATCGGATCAACATCGCGGCTGGTTTCAATCCAGTTTACTGACTAGCGTTGCTAATAATGGCATTGCTCCTTATAAAACTGTTTTAACACACGGTTTTGTATTGGATGAACAAGGCCGCAAAATGAGCAAATCTCTCGGTAACGTCGTCGATCCTGCCGTTGTTATCAACGAATATGGTGCTGATGTCTTGCGGTTGTGGGTGTCTTCCGTAGACTATTCCGCCGACGTACCGTTGGGTAAAAACATCCTCAAACAGCAAGCGGATGTTTATCGGAAAATTCGCAATACAGCGCGGTTTTTGTTGGGAAATTTGCACGATTTCGACCCAGCAAAAAATGCAGTTAGTTATGAAGAACTGCCCGAATTAGACCGTTATATGCTGCACCGGATGACGGAAGTATTTACAGAAGTAAAAGATGCTTTTGACAGCTTCCAGTTTTTCCGGTTTTTCCAAACAGTGCAGAATTTCTGCGTCGTTGACTTATCGAATTTCTATCTGGATATTGCCAAAGATCGGCTTTATATCAGTGCAGAAGACTCCTTACGCCGCCGCAGTTGCCAGACAGTGCTCGCGATCGCGGTGGAGAGTTTGGCAAGGGCGATCGCGCCAGTTTTATGCCACTTAGCAGAAGATATTTGGCAATACATCCCCTATCCCACAGCTTACAAATCAGTATTTGAGGCGGGCTGGGTGCAAATAGATAACCGCTGGCACAATCCAGAGTTAGGCAAATCCTGGGAATATTTGCGGCAAGTTCGCGGCGAAGTCAATAAGGTTTTAGAGTTGGCCCGCAGTGAAAAGGCGATCGGTGCTCCTTTGGAAGCTAAGGTTTTGCTTTACGTCCCCGATGCGGAAAAACGGGAAAAACTGCAAGCTTTAAATCCGAGCACGGAAGGGTTAGCCGCAAAATATATGCACCCGCATATTGAGGATGAAAAGTCAACAGAACTGGAGAAAGAAGTATCAGTAGAACACGGTGAAATAGCAACAGATAATGCTGCCGATCTTGCTAATAGTGAATCCCAACAATCCTTCATGGAACCGAGGGAAATTGTCGAAAAAGTAGCAGACTTTATCAGCGATTTACCGAGGTTTTTGGGTCAATTCTTAGCAGAAAATCAGCAAGCTGCGGTTACAGTTATCCTCCTATTCGCAGTGTTTGCAGTTGCAAAAGCAATCGGGGCGGTACTGGATACGGTTAATCAGATTCCACTGCTAGGAGAGACATTTGAACTCATTGGTTTTGGATATGCCATCTGGTTTGTGTGGCAACATTTGCTATTTGCAGCTAATCGGCAAGAGTTGTCAGCAAAGGTTGAAACTCTGAAAGTAGAGGTATTGGGGAAAGAAGCAAGAGAAACTACTGTTGAGGCGAAAGCGATCGCATCTCAAGAGGAGATTAAGGTAGAAGTACCAGCAATCAGCAATACTGCGGAAATTGTATCTCAACTCTCTGCTGTCAAAAAGCCAGCCTCGGCAATCAAAAAGTTACACAATTCTGCGACTGGTAACGGTGTAGACGAGTTGCGGTATCTGTTAATTGCTTCTCAGGTGGAACTTTTAGAAAGTTCTGAAGGTTTAGAGGGAATACCCTACAGCTTTAACTCCGAAGACTTGGGGGTGGGTGTAGTGAAAGCAGACGGGCAAAAGTGCGATCGTTGTTGGAATTATTCGACTCATGTTGGAGAGTCAGAGGAACATCCTTTACTTTGTGAAAGGTGTGTGCCAGCATTAGCGGGGCAATTTTAAGTTAATTAGACTTCTCCAAAAATTAGGTTGTTTTCAGACAGACTAAGAGTTTGAAATTCTTTTTTGGAGAGGTCTATTGATTGCCGAGTTTTTTAACCAGTAGCATATTCGGTTTCTTCTGTCGCAATATGCTTACTCTTCATTCCAAGCACTAAGAAACTCTATTTGATTTTGCATTTCTTCGGCTGACTTGGCAGAAATTAGACTCAAAAGGCGACGCATTTGTTCTCCCACAGAA
>DATGYA010000670.1:0-18292 GCA_035298405.1 Kamptonema sp.
GTATCGCTTAGAGTATGTCCCCAATCTTTTAATTTTTTTATAGCTGTGGGATTACTGCTAGCTTCCACTACCAAATCGTTAGCAATTTTCTTTTGAGCCTCCTCTGGAGAATACCCCCCGTGATTTTGCAACTGAGTTAAAATCTTTTGAATCTCAGCAGCAGCCTGAGATAAGTCTTGAGTCTCAATGTTATATTGAGTTTCTACCATTTTCCCGTAATTTGTTTCAGCAAAACCGCCGGGAAAACTAGCGCCACGCTGATCGTATTTAGAATCTGACATATTTTTCTGGTTGGTCGCAGTAAATCTATCTCCATTATAGCTAATATTGTCACCTGTATGGTAGTTTAATGTAATAGAAAAAATTTTATCTAAAGTTTCTTCTGGAACTGGCTTTTCACCAATTTTAGCATCACCCGCGCTTGAATTTTCTGCTTCTATCTCTAAAGTAAAGTCTAAAATTTTAGTTTTGATAGTATCTAACATATTTACTACAGAACTAACGTTTATCACCTGCGCTGCGCTTATACAAATATAATCAGGTGATAAATTTTCTACAAACATTCCCAGATTAGAAGCTATATCAAGTGATAAGGGAATTGATAACTTGTCTGTATTGGCAGATTTATTCGTCTCAACGAGGCTTTTTAAATTACTAACACCTTGGATAAAATATATAGTATTTAGTATAGTATTTGTTTTCTTTTTGTCTTTCGTATTAAGCCTAAAAGGAATATTACGATACACACGAAATCCATTCTCAAAAGAGCCTTGAAGTAAAACTCGTTTAATAATTCTATATTCTGGCACACTTTCGTTGTCTGGATATCCATTTAGTTCATTTTCTACCCATATCTTTAAAGGTTTGTAATCCAATCTTGCTGCTAAGATTTTGCACTGACGTAATAGATCCGCTACTTGAAAATCGGGATTACAACTATTGTCTTGAATTTGCCGAAGTAAACTCATAATTAACTGTTCACTTAAAAGGACTTTTCTAATATAGTCCCCGACAAAAAACATGGATTAGAAAAAACCGCCCTACCAGAGCACGGTTATCCGAGGACATGGCAATTGTCCAGTAACTCGCTAGACAAACTGGAGAAATAGCAGGAGTAAGCGATCGACTGTTTAGCGGTGCGATCGCCATCCCTAACTACTGATGATTTCTCGAATGCGATCGCTTTATCTACATAACTTCTGGTTCAGAAGTGTTGAACTTTGTTACAAAACTTTACATTGAGAGGCAATGATTGCTCTTTTGGAACGAACCGCTTTCGTCGCAGAGGAAGAGAGGAGAAGTGCGATCGCCTTCCCCACTCATTTTCACTCCTCAGATGTATCCTCTCTCAAAACATATAAATCTACATCAATTTCCGCATTCAACTGATGCGCCATCTCGACAATATACTTATCAAAATGAATCGAGGGAACGCTCCCACTATAATAATAAATTACACAAGCAATTTCCACATAATAATGCTTACACAACTCTACTAAAGGCAGCCATCCTGGTTGAAGCTGTTCCAACACTGATTTTACGTAATCTTCTAAATGAATTGATTTTTCTTCTAATTGAGAATAGACACACCAAGCATTCTCCTCGTATCGTCTAGTACCCCGTGAAGTAATTAAGTCACCAATTCTATGAATTTTCGTAGGTTTTATGCCTACTTTGGCGGTGACTTCATCTGGATCAAACTCCATTCCTATTAACTGGAAATAGGCATAAATTTCTGATTCCTTCTGATTGCTCATTTTTCGCTATTGTTCACCATTATCTGAATTTGTTTGAACCATACCTCACACTCTCAAAAAATGAGAGTTGAGATTCATTACAAAATCTCAACCCTCATCACATCTTACCCAAATAATCGCTGCTGTCCATCCGCCACAGCTTGACCCGGATAAATCTCGCGAGTGCCCTTGGGAATATAAATCCAGCCAAACTCCTGCAAGCGATTAGTCAAGTTAGAAATACTCACCCCTAACTCATCTCGAATTTTATATAAATGCGACCACTTCGTTAAATCTTTCCCCTCCCTTTTCTCTTCCAAAATATGCCGAGGCATCAACAAACAACCTGCAAAATATTGTGCTTGCCATTCAATTGATGCGATTTTAGTATCAGCACTCGAACCCCGACAGACAAACGGTTCTTCAGAATCAGAGGCAATTTTTCCAAAATCACCTAAATCTAATTCCAACTGTTTAACAGTACCATCCGCCTCATCGTGATTGATATGCAGCACCCAATGACCGATCTCGTGCGCGATCGTTGATTCAATGAACCCAGCAGGCAAATCGAGAATGTTTTCATTAATCTCAATTTGCCGCAGCCAGGGGAGAATCCTCGCCGCGATCGCACCTTCTGAATCCGGCGGGATGCAGTCCCAAACTACTCCCAAATCCAGAAAATCAGCCACCATTGACGCTTCAAACGGCCATCTCGGCGCGAAATTTGACGTTTGCTGCATCCGCATCAAAATGTCGTTTGCTTGACGCTCAATAGTTTCTTTGGGATAAAAGCGATACGGCTTAAAGATACTCACTTTGTTGCCCTCTCTCACTTAATGCACAGACTTTTTAATCCAACTGGGATCGTCTTGCATCCGGCGAAAAAGTGCTTGCATTTCCTTCGGATTCTGTCTCAGCAAGGCTTCGTACTGCTGAGGCAATCTTCCCGCCAGAAAAATCAACTCCTCTTGATCCAGATCCAAATTCCGCGCTAACGCTCTAATTACGTCCTCTTTGGGCGGATAATCAGCGCGATCGTTCTCCAGTTTCGATAAGTAAGTAAAGTCCACACTAAGTAGACTAGCTAGCTCACGTTGTGAGTAAGATTTATCCTTCCGAGCTTGGCGAATCAGTCTTCCAAAAGTTTGTTCCACTTTTTTTCCCTCCTGATCGGTATTGTAGGCTTTTTTGAAGAAAAATTCAACATCCTACTTGACGATAAAATCAACTTACGCTAGTATAGGTTTAGTTGATGATAAAGTCAACTCAAATACCGCACAGGTAGCGCTAAAAGCCAAAAATAAAGACTTGACACGCCATATAGCGTGTTTAGTTGGAGGAGTGAGAAGCGATCGCGCAACTGGGCCGCTGGTACATAACACTAAGGAGGAACTGCCATGCTGAGAACTTGGACAGACACACACTACAAGCTCGAAGACGAAGACTGGCTCTATATCGCCACCCACGAAGAACAAAGTTCGGCCTCCCTAGTTTGTCCTGGCTATGCGCGGGATGGCGAAGGTTTCAGCATTCACTTTACTCCCGCGCACGTAGAAATCTTAGAGCATCTGATCGGTGCTTTGCGAATTATCAAAGCGCAGCAGGAAGCAATGCTTGAATACAGATATCCAGAGCCTACATCGACAAGCCATTTAATTCGCTAATGGCTAATTGCTAATGGTTATTAGTGTTGGCAAATCAACAGAGAAATTAGGATTTAGCAGGGAAAAAAGCAACTGCTGACCTATTCTAATCGCCTTATAGAGGCGCGATCGATTGCGCCTCTACATTAATTTCAGGATGTATTGAGAGGTTGAAATGAAGAAAGTTGCATTGACTAAACTAAACGTGCATGAAAGCCGCTTGAGAGGAGATTTAGACCTGACAGAACAGATTCGCGCTGATGCTGTAAATGACCTCGAAAGTCTTACCGAAGATTTCAAGCATATCTCTTTAGTAGTCACATCTGTTCAGCGTAATTACCAAGCACTTTTAGCGCAAAATCAACTGCTAAAAGATACTCTTTTAGGCTTAGTTGACGACTGCTATTGTTGGCAAGGAAATCGGTGCGATCGCTGTCAGCAAATTCTCAAAGTTTTAGCGGGTGAAAAGCCAGAAGCAAAAGCCGATCCAGTCCGAGAATACAAAGAAATTCTCCAGCAACTCCGCAAACTTGGGTGACTGATGCGCTTTTCAACTCCAGCTATTGACGCTAGAGTTTCGCCAGCGCATCATATTAGATAAAGATTCCTCACAAATCAAAACCCTACAACAAGGAAAAGCAAAATGACACTAGGAACTGTAAAAGACAGCAAAGCCAAGATTTTGCAATCATTTCAGCAAATTTTAGCTGAAAAGAAAAAAATCGAATCCAAAGTAGCTACCAAAGAAGAAGAAGCAGAAAAAGCTAAAAACAAACAACTGCTGGAAGTCGCCGCCACTTATACAATCGATAGCATTGTCAAAGGTTTAGCCGATCTGCAATTAGATTTCGGCAGTATTATCAACGGAGTGACGGAGAAATTAGGCACAGAATCCTCCAAGCTAGACGAACTCAAACGGGCCCTCGAAATTGAAACCCAACGCTTGCAAGAATTGCAGCAAATTCGCATCGTAGCAGATGCGCTTCACATTTTAACTCAAGAACACCAAGAAAAATTAACAGCGCTCGAACAAAATGCAGCTAATCAGCGCGAACTACTGGAAAAAGACACGACTCAAAAACGCAAAACTTGGCAGAAAGAACAGCAAGAATTTGAAGTATTCATTGCCGAAAAAGCAGCATTAATTACCAAAGAACGCCAGCGGGAAACAGCAGATTATCAATACGAATTAGAACGCGATCGCAAAGTCGAAACTGATGAATACGAAGAGTTTAAACGCAAATTAGAACGAGAATTGCAAGAAGCTACCCGCGAGAAAGAGAAGAAATGGGTAGAACGGGAAAAATACCTGGCTGACAATCAGGCTCAGTTTGAAGAAAATCAAACTAAAGCTGCTGGTTTTGAGGAAGAATTGAAACAAGCATATATCAAAGCCAAGGAAGAGGCAATTCAAGAAGTCACCCGCGAAGCAAAAGTTAAAGCAGATTTGTTTGAGAAAGAATGGGAATCTACTAAGCAGGGTTATGAATTGAAAGTGCAATCGCTACAGGAGACAATTACACGACAAACCGAACAAATTGCCGACCTTTCTGCTCAACTGCAAGCCACGATGAGGCAAGCGCAAGAACTGGCAATGAAAGCTTTTGGAACTAAGAGTTAACTGTTAACTGTTAACTGTTAACTGATAACTGTTAACTGATAACTGTTAACTGTTAACTGATTGTGAGTTATTGGTTAGGTTTCCCAAATATTAGGAGATGAACAGCGATGGCAAAGAGCATCAATGACAAGAATACTAAGGCTGAAATCTTAGAGGCGTATAAAGAGGCATTGAAAGAGAAAGCTGCCATAGAGTCGCAACTCAAACAAATTAATCAGCAAAAACCAGCAGCAAGTCTTGAAAAGGCAACTGTAGCTCCAGAAAAACCAATTGTAGAGGTAGCAAAACCCATGACTTTAACTCAGGTTCAAAAACAAAAATTGCAGTACACAATTGAAAGTTTGACCTTACTACAATCGGGTTTTGGAGGTGCTGTTAGTGAGTTGTCGGAAAAATTGACATCGGAAGCTTCTAAACTGGAAGAACTCCGGCGAACTGTAGCGGAGGAAATGCAACAACTGAAAGATTTGCACAGTTTAGAAGAGGTTGAAGACGAGACGCTGGATAATTTAATCCAACAATATGAAGAAAGTTTCAAGGCGTTTGGGGAGGAATTGAGCGAACGGCGCGAAACAGTTGAACAGGAATTACTAGAGCGGCGCAAGGCTTGGGAAAAGGAGCAAGAGGAGTACAAGCGATCGCTAAATGAACGCAATGATAACCAGCAAAAAGCTGATGAGCGGGATGAGGAGTCATATTACTATGACTTGAATCTTGAGCGGAGTTTGGATATTGAAGAATACGATTTGAATAAGAAAGCTTTGTACCAGCAAATGGAAGAATTCCAGCAGGAGCAAGAGAAACAGTGGACTGAGCGCGAAAAAGCGATCGCAGACCGCGAAAAACAGTATGCTGAGGTTAAAGCCAAGGTAGAAGCTTTCCCCAAAGAGTTGGAAGCAAATATCAAGAATGGCAAAGATAACGGTCGCAATATCGGCAATTACCAAGCTAAGATTAAGTCTGATTTGTATGGCAAGGAAGTCGAAGGACAAAAGCAATACTACGAGCTACAAGTTCAATCTTTGTCTCAGACAATTCAAAATCAGGAAGCGCGAATTGTCAGCCTCTCGAAACAACTTGATTCTGCTCTGAAACAGGTACAAGATTTGGCAGTGAAAGCAATTGAAGGTTCATCGAACTTAAGTTCTTTGCAAGCTGTTAAGGAAATAGCTCTTGAGCAAGCGAAGACTCAACAGAAAAATAAATAATATCAAATCCGGTTGAGTGGACATACACTTTCTAGCTCAGCTTATAGGGTGTGTCAGACTTTCGTTATTGATTGAGAGAATCATAGTTTTAAAGTCTGACATACCCTATTAATTGTGCCAGTTGTATAAGTCATAATTTCAACAACCCGCTTAGGCGGGTTTTGTTTGTGTAGGCGCGGTTTTAACTGCCCTGTTTTAATAATTTAGAAGTATTATCATAATATAAAGAAATGTTAAAAATTACCTATGCCAAGCGATCGCACCCCTAACAGCCAACCCTCCATCATTGTCATCGGCGCTGGCATCGGCGGGCTCACAGCCGCAGCCTTATTAGCCCAAAAAGGCTACCGAGTGCTAATTTTAGACCAAGCGATCGTTCCTGGGGGATGCGCTTCTACCTTCAAACGTAAAGGCTTTACCTTCGATGTCGGTGCCACGCAGGTTGCAGGATTAGAACCTGGAGGCATTCACCACCGCATATTTTCAGAATTAAACATTGAAATTCCCGCCGCCACTCCTTGCGATCCTGCTTGTGCCGTATTTCTCCCCGGCGAAACTGAACCTATTAATGTTTGGCGAGATCCCAAAAAATGGCAGATTGAAAGGCAAAAACAATTTCCCGGAAGCGAACCTTTCTGGCAATTATTGGCTACTTTATTCAAACCTAGCTGGAAATTTCAAGGGCGAGATCCAGTGTTACCACCGCGCAATTTATGGGATTTGTGGCAATTGACTAAAGCTGTCAGAGTCGATACTTTGATTACTTTGCCGTTTACTTTTATGACGGTAGGAGATGCTTTAAGGTTGTATGGATTAGGCGATAACCTGCGTTTAAAAACCTTTTTAGATTTGCAGTTAAAGTTATATTCTCAGGTGGATGCAGAGGAAACAGCACTGCTTTATGCCGCAACAGCTTTAGGCGTTTCTCAAGAACCGCAGGGATTGTATCACCTACAAGGGAGTATGCAAGTATTGAGCGATCGCCTCGCTGAAGCCATAGAAAGAGATGGCGGCAAACTATTAATGCGGCATACAGTAGAACAAATTCATACAGTCAATGGCAAAGCCACAGGCGTAACTATTCGCAATCAGAAAACTGGTGAAATGTGGACGGAAACCGCTGACCATGTTATCGCTAATGTCACCGTACAAAACTTGGTAACGTTGTTAGGTACAGGAGACAAATTAGCAACGGATTTACCAGATGAAATGTCAGTTTCCGCACCGACTACTCAAACCCAAGATAACTTATCCCTTAAACCTGTTTTCCCATTGCCAAATTCAATGGCTGGCTACAAGTATCGAGTCGATAAATTACCTCCGGCATCAGGGGCTTTTGTCATATATTTAGGAGTAGAAGCAAGTGCAATACCAGAAAATTGTCCGCCGCATCTACAATTTTTATACGACTATGATGGCGTAATAGGCGAAAATAATTCCCTGTTTGTTTCTGTCAGCAAACCAGGGGACGGTCGAGCGCCTCAAGGCAAAGCTACAATTACAGCATCATCTTTTACAGATACTAGAACGTGGTGGAATTGTGCTGATTATGAAGGCTTAAAACAAAGATATAGCATCGAAGCGATCGCGCGTCTGAGTCAATATTTTCACCTAACACCAGATCGGATCGTACATCAAGAAGCTGCCACGCCCCGAACATTTGCGCGGTATACTGGTCGCGATCGCGGAGTCGTCGGCGGCATCGGTCAGCGCATCCCCACTTTTGGGCCCTTTGGCTTCGCCAATAGAACCCCAATTAAACACCTTTGGCTAGTAGGCGACTCCACCCATCCCGGCGAAGGAACAGCCGGAGTTTCCTATTCTGCTTTAACAGTATTTAGGCAAATTGTTAGTTGTTAAGTAGTCGGACAAAAATAAAGTTAACTATGAAGACAAGGGAACAGGGAACAGGGAACGGGTAACAGTAAAGGTTTCAGGCTTGTTAATATTTCTTAACACAGTGTCGTTTACTTTTGTGCGACTACTTAGTTGTTAGCGATCGCAGTGGAACTGGGCTAACCGTTCCATAAGCTTTACGGCTTATTTTAGGTTAAACGAATCGCACAGAGATAACATTCTTAATTACCTGCTGTCAGTAACCCACCCCTAAAGGGGATGGGCTTGTAAGAGCAAGTCTCGAAGCAAGCCATACTGACCAGCCTAAGTCTTAACTGACTACGTTTTTTGAGTCAAGACACCATGGGATGCGTAGCTAGTCCCTCGCTCTGTCGCTAGCGGTTAAACAGTTTTAAGGTCACTGAGACAGTGCTGCTAGCCTAACAAGCTCTCAAAACATTGGCGAAGCTAACTTTACCCCGCAAGGGAGGCCCCACAAAGGCAACCATTATGCGTACAGGATTGCGAGGTTTGAGATGGTAATTGTCCCATCGAAAGTACATTACAAAAGCACACCGAACTAAGCAATCCCAAGGCGGTAATGGACGGAAAGATTCACGGCGGAAGACAGCCGCAAAAATTCCTCCCACCCCTGAAGGGATGGGTTTCCATTTTGGAAAAGTTTATGAATAATTTATTGATCCAACACTTTCAAATGTTAGCTCGGTACAACGCACTTGCTAATAGTAGAGTTTACGATGCTTGTGCGAAACTCTCCGATACTGAACGCAAAAAAACGCGCCAAGCATTTTTTAAAAGCATTCACGGTACTCTCAATCACATCATGGTAGGCGATAGAATTTGGATGACAAGATTTGAAGGTGGCAAGATTCAGTCAACAGGACTTGATGCAATTTTATATGAGGATTTTGAGGAGCTTACTGCTGCTAGAATCTTAGAAGATGCTCGAATTGAAGCTTTTGCCTCTGGTTTGACTGAGGAATTTTTGGCAGGGAATATTCAATATCGGAATAATCAGGGTTTAATTTATACAGATCCGATTAATTTATTGTTACCACATTTCTTCAACCACCAAACCCACCACCGGGGACAAATTCACGATATGTTAACTCAAACAGATATTGCACCGCCAGTGCTGGATATGCACAGAGTGATTAGACCAAATCCAGATGAATCCATAAAATAGATATCTGGGGGCAGGCCAGGGCTGTTTCATTCTCAGAAAAACAAGGGTTTTGTAGGGGTAGTGCCCCCGTGCCTACCCCACAAGATTTATTAGAGAATTTAAGAAAGAACTCCCACAGGGCATTCTACTTTTGTGCCGCCTAAACCGCAATAACCGCCGGGATTTTTGGCCAAGTATTGCTGATGGTATTCTTCTGCATAGTAGAACTCAGGAGCGTCTAAAATCTCAGTTGTAATCTGGCCGTAACCAGCTCCTGAAATGGCTTTTTGATAAGCATCGCGTGTAGCTTCAGCCTGTTTTCGTTGGCTGTCAGAATAGACATAAATGCCTGAACGATACTGGGTTCCAGTGTCATTTCCTTGACGCATTCCTTGGGTGGGATTGTGACTTTCCCAAAACACTTTCAAGAGTGTTTCGTAACTAATAACTTTCGGGTCAAACACCACTAGGACTACTTCGTTGTGACCAGTTTTGCCCGAACAAACTTCTTGATATGTGGGGTTAGGTGTTATCCCTGCGGCGTAGCCGACGGCGGTGGTAAAAACTCCTTCCAATTGCCAGAATTTGCGTTCTGCTCCCCAAAAACAACCTAGACCAAAGATTGCCATTTCCATACCTTCTGGAAAAGGAGGTTTGAGGGGATTGCCGTTGACGAAGTGACGAGAGGGTACAGGCATGGATTCTGCTCGTCCTGGCAATGCTTCTTCTTTTGTAGGCAGGGTTAGCTTTTTGCCCAATCCGAATATGGCCATAAGTTCTAATTTTGTTTGAGTGACAGCTTTACGTTCCTTAATAATAGCACTTATGATTTGAAGTTGCTAGAAACGATCTAAGCTGTTAGGCCTCTAAACTGAATTTTTAGATGCTAAAATCAAGTGCATTAAACCATTGATTAAGCGATCGCGCTCCATGGGGATAATCTCTGCACCGTGCAGGATCTCTTGGGTCATCAGATAATATACTACTGACCCAATAAAAATTCGCGCCGTTGCTTCTGGATCGGGTAGATTCAACTCTGGGTGAGAACTTAAGTAATAAGTTAGTCGCTGTATGCCAATTTTGGCAAAGTTGCTAATAAACATTTGTGCTAATTCGGGAAAACGCCCCGACTCGCCCACGACTAATCTAATAAATATCAGAAACTCGGCATCGCATTTCTTGTGTTCGAGCAAAGTCAGGGCGAGTTTCCGCAGAGCTTGCTCTGGTTCCTCTGACTCGATTTGAATATACAGAATTTTTTCTTCCGCCAACCGCTGCATCAAGGCACTAAATAACCCTTCTTTATCCTTAAAGTGGCTGTAAACCGTCGCTTTGGACACTCCCGCCGCCGTCGCTACCCGATCCATGCTCGTTGAGGCATACCCATGAGTCAAAAACTCCTGCATCGCTCCCAGTAGGATTTTTTCGCCCTTGTCAACGGTGGTGGCGGGGTCTAGTTCGTTCAGTTTTGTTCGTTTCATGGTGGTTCTATAAAAGTTTGTTGTGGGGGTTGACATGATTATACTGGACAGTTTAGTATAAGTTTAACACAAAACTAAACCGTATAGTTCTTCACTGAGGTGTGTCATGGTACACCGCGCCACCGTCGAAGGTTTCTTTTCAACTCCATCCCTCACCCGCCAACTCCTGACTCTAGCCGCAGTCACAACTCTAGCGGCTGCTGGTGGAACTGCTTACGTGCTGCGATCGCACTCTCCCCAAGAAGTCGCCACCGCCGCCGCCCCCCAAATCACTACGGTCACAGCCTTGGGAAGACTCGAACCCCAAGGGGAAGCGATCGCGCTTTCCGCCTCCAGTTCCGCTGAAGGTAATCGCATCGACAAACTGCTGGTAAAAGAAGGAGATTGGGTAAAAACAGGCCAAACGATCGCCATCCTTGATAGTCGCGATCGCCTGTTGGCCGCCTTAGAGCAAGCACAACAACAAGTGCGAGTCAGCCAAGCCAAACTCGCCACAGTTAAAGCGGGGGCAAAAAGCGGAGAAATCCAAGCCCAAGAAGCTGCGATCGCGCGTTTACAAGCCGAACGCCGCACGGATATTGAAGCCGCCGAAGCCGTACTCAACCGCTTAGAAGCCGAACGACGCACGGACATTGAAGGACAAAAAGCTGCGATCGCCCGCATCCAAGCCGAAAAAGAAGGCGAAATCGCAGGTCAAGAAGCCGCGATCGCCCGCCTCAAAGCCGAACTCGAAAACGCCAAAACCGAAGCCCAGCGCTACGAACAACTCAACCAAGAAGGAGCCATTTCTACTCAACAACGAGACAGCAAACAGCTAACATTTGAAACCGCCCAACAGAGACTCAAAGAAACTCAAACCAACCTTACTCGCATCCATTCCTCCCGCCAACAACAACTCAACGAAGCCGAGGCCAAACTCAGCCAAATTTACCAATCACGCGCCTCCCAAATTGACGAAGCCAAAGCCAAACTTAACCAAGCCCAAACAGCACAACGCGCCCAGATTATAGAAGCTGAAGCGAACCTCGATCGCATCTCCGAAATCCGCCCCACCGACATCCAAACCCCAGAAGCCGAAGTCAGCGCTGCGATCGCCACCGCCAAGCAAGCCCAAGCCAACCTCGACCTCGCCTACATCCGCGCCCCTAAAGACGCGCAAGTGCTCAAAATTTACACTTATCCAGGGGAAAAAGTCGGTAATGATGGCATCGTCCAACTCGGACAAACTCACAATATGTACGCCGTAGCCGAAGTCTACGAAAGCGATATTGAAGGAATAAAAATTGGGCAGAAAGCTAAAATTACCAGCACTTCTTTAAGCGGCGAATTGCAGGGAACAGTCGAACAAATTGGGTTACAAGTTCTCAAACAAAATGTAATTAATGCCGACCCTTCCGCCAACATTGACGGTCGCATTATTGAAGTGAAAATCCGGTTAAATGAAACCTCCAGCCAGAAAGTTGCAGGATTAACAAATTTGCAAGTCAAGGTGGTAATTGAAAAATGATTGGATTAATTAAACACCTCCAAGAACTCCAGCGCCGCACTCCTTTAGGATGGCTGCAACTCAGTCACGACAAAGGGAGAATGTTAGTAGCAACTGCCGGAATTGCCTTTGCCGATATCTTGATGTTTATGCAATTCGGCTTTCAAAATGCCCTTTATAGCAGTAATACCCGCCTGCACCAAGTCCTCGATGCTGACATAGTTTTAATCAGTCCCCAAGCTCAAAACCTGATCAACTTATCAGATTTTCCGAGGCGGCGTTTATATCAAGCCATGAACGTGCCAGGAGTTGAATCAGCCGATGTTTTTTATGCCAAAGTAGCCCGCTGGAAAAATCCCCAAACACGCGAAAAAAGTTCTATATTAGTAATTGGTTTTAACCCGGAACGTCCAGCCTTTGACTTGCCAGAATTAAAACAGAATACGGGAGATATTAAACTCCCGGATACAGTTTTATTCGATCGAGGTTCGAGAGGAACTTACAAACAGGCGATCGCGCAAATTCAACAGGGGAAAACAGTTACAACAGAAATAGATCGGCGCACAATTACGATTAGTGGCTTATTCAATGTTGGCGCATCTTTTGCGGCTGATGGTAGTATAATGACCAGCGATCAAAACTTTCTGCGGTTATTTCCTAAACAAGAAGCTAGTAGTATTAATGCAGGTTTAATTCACTTGAAAGCTGGTGCCGATCCCGTGCAGGTACAAACAGCATTAAAAGCTTACCTACCAAATGATGTGAAAGTATTAACAAAAACAGAATTTATTGAATTTGAAAAACAATATTGGTTTACCAATACAGCCATTGGTTTTGTCTTTAACATAGGCGTAGCAATGGGTTTTATGGTAGGTGTGATTATCGTCTATCAAGTGCTTTCTACGGATGTCAGCGATCATTTGGCTGAATATGCGACCTTTAAAGCAATGGGATACCGTAGTATGTATTTACTTAGTATCGTTTTTGAAGAAGCTTTAATTCTTTCTCTTCTGGGATTTTTACCGGGAGTTGGAATTTCTGTAGGGCTTTATTCCTTAACCAGAAAAGCCACAAATTTACCCATGTATATGACGTTAATGAGGGCGATTATGGTATTAAGTTTAACTCTGATTATGTGTATAATTTCCGGCGCGATCGCTACTCGCAAATTGCAAGCCGCAGATCCCGCCGACATATTTTAACTTCGTTGTTAATTTAGGTACATAGTTGGGCTTTAGCCCTCTTAACTTACCTAAAAACCAACTCTTGTTTTGTGACACTTGCCTAAGTTTTCTTAGTTGTTAGTTTTTGTTTTTTTGATTCCCCAAATTATCATCAATATCCCATGAATTTTACACTTTTCCAGCAGGAAACACAAACAGATAGATCGCAATCTAGTTCTGGTGAACCCGTAATTGCCATTCACCAACTCAACCACTATTTCGGTGAAGGACAACTAAAAAAACAGGTGCTATATGACATAAACCTCGAAATTAACGCCGGAGAAATTGTCATTATGACGGGGCCCTCTGGCTCAGGCAAAACAACCCTCTTAACCTTAATAGGAGGATTGCGATCTGCACAGATAGGAAGCATCAAAATTATTGGCAAAGAACTCTGCGGTGCTAGTGAAGAAAAATTAGTGCAGTCGCGACGCAAAACAGGCTATATTTTCCAAGCACATAATTTACATCGTAGTTTGACAGCGCTACAAAATGTACAAATGGGATTAGAATTACATCGAAAGATATCTAAAGCAGAAATGCGCGATCGCGCCGCAAAAATGTTAGAGTTAGTAGGATTAGAACAACGTATCAATTATTATCCCGATGACTTGTCTGGTGGTCAAAAACAACGGGTTGCGATCGCGCGTGCTCTCGTTAGTCAGCCGCAAATAGTCTTAGCAGATGAACCTACCGCCGCACTAGATAGCAAATCCGGCCGAGAAGTGGTAAATTTAATGCAAAAGCTTGCTAAAGAACAAAGTTGTACGATTCTCTTAGTAACCCATGATAATCGAATTTTAGACATTGCCGATCGCATCGTTGATATGGAAGATGGAAAATTAACCTCAAAGAATAGTGAAGTAATAACGCCACGCTAACCTTACTTCAAAAAATATTAAAGTTACTAACAAAACGAGTCGCACCATTATTTTCTCTCCTTCCACTATGTCATTCAGGGTGCGATCGCGATTCTCAGTTAGGAGGCAGAAACCCAGTTTCTGGGTTAATTTTAGAGGCAGGTAGCAAGTGCTTGTTGGACGGTTTCTGATAACTCAAGGGCTATAAAATAACCACTGGGGTATAAGTAGTCTTCTCCAGATTCATCAATGACGCGAATCATTTGATGATTGTTGGCTTTAGAGTCGGGTAAAACTTGATAAATTTTGCGAACTTCTAAGGAAGCTGAATAATCTGTGTTATTGATGCAAACGACAAATTGCATAATCTTTACTCCAAAATATATTTGATCTTAAATTCTTTTTGACCTTTGAGCGAAGTTCAGGGTCAGTGAGCATATTTAATTATTTGTATTTAACATTTATTATCATTTCACCCTTAGAGCCAACTTTGAACTTGGCATCAAAAGTATATCTAGTCTTCTGCCTGTGGTGATGCTGTAGAAGATGCCAGGAAAGCTAGCAATATTTTTACATCTAGATAAGTAGCTTTGCTTTTCTGGTTATGCCATCGTAGTTTATTGAGTAGATCGTCAGCAAAAGGCAATGGTTTGGGTGGTGAATTTAAGTTGTTAACAGGTTTATCGGATGGGGAATTAACCTTATTATTCAATTATATTTCTACACAAAGGCGTATTGACAAAATCTACTCCCTTCTAACTTGTTACCAATGGTTGCCGCTTGACTGCTGAGTAGCGTCTTTTTTTTTGTTAGTCCCACCGGGTGCATCTCAATGAGTGCGAATATGTATGTCAAAAAAGGGTTAAAATAAAAAAGGTAGTAAAATCGTAAAATATGGTTGGCGAGTTTTTGAATATAATAGATTCTACACCAACTACCACGATTCGGCTTTCGCCGACGAAGCGCGATGTCTACCGAAACATTAGTTAACTGGCTTGAAAAAAGTACCGAATTAGGTATATTATCCCGCGAGATTTTACAGGCGATCGCGCGTGAAATGGAAATGGTAACTTTTCCCGCCGGATTTCGAGTGGTAATTGAAGATACGCCTGTCACTAATCTCTATATTTTAGAACGGGGACAAGCCGATCGCTACCGCCGCAAACAACCGGAATTAATGTGGGCGAGTAGTTTGTTGCCGGGGGCGATCGTGAATTTATCGGCTCTTCAACGATCGCAACCTGCGGATAGTCGAATTATTGCTCGGACAGAGTGTCAATTTTGGGTAATTAGTGCCGATCGCTGGCGTGGTTTGCTAGAAAGATATCCACGGATCGCCGAAGCCTACGCTCAACGTTTGGCAGCGAAATTAGAGCAGCTAGAAGCAGAAATTGCCTACGAACGAGAGCGTCAAAATGCCCTCCGCAGCTATCTAGTACCTAGGGCGAGACGGGGAGTCATTGGCAATAGTCGTTATGCAGTGAAATTGCGCCAACAAATTCGCACGGCATCGAGTGATAGCCGATCGGTATTAATTTCTGGCGAACCTGGTTTAGAAAAGGATAATTTAGCTGCTTTAATTCATTTCGGTTCCCATCGCCGCAACGAGCCAATTATTCAGATTAAAAGTGCTTTACTTCAGAGCAATGGAGCGGAATTATTCGGGTGGTTGGGCGGCAAACCGGGGCTGTTGGAATGGTTGGGAGAAGGGACGTTAATTTTAAATGACGTGCAAGAATTACCCGTTCAATTATGCCCCAAAATTCAGCAATTATTAACCGAGGGAACCTATACGCCAGTTGTCAAGGAAGGACAAATACCGCGACCACCGCGTTCTAGTAATGCCCGGATAATTTTAATCTCAGAAATTGTGCAGCCCAAGCTAGATAAGCTGACACAACACAAGATTAAAGTCCCATCCTTGCGGGTGCGAAAAACAGATTTAGAGGCACAAGTCAACTATTATCTCAAGATCATTGGTCGCAAAAAGAAATTAGTCAAGCCCCAAGTTACACCGGAAGCAATTCGCCGCTTACAAGCCTACGATTTTCCAGGTAATTTGCAGGAATTGCAGGGAATGGTCGATCGCGCCTTAGTTCAAGCACAGGGAAGTCAGGTATTAACGGAAGAAGTGTTTTGGGCCCAGGCAGCGAAGAAACAAAAGTTTCGGCTGAATTTATTAAATATTTATCCAAAATTTCGGCAATTTTTACGGAGCGATTGGTATCCCGAACGCGTAAATTATTGGTTTACCACCTGGGTGTTTGCATTGGTGGTAATTATCCTGTTTGTTGCTCCCCAAGATCGACAACATAATTTTGCCCTAAATATCTTTTGGGCGTGGTGGTGGCCGTTAATTTTATTATTATTCCCCATCATCGGGCGATTGTGGTGTGCTTTTTGCCCTTTTATGATTTATGGGGAAATCGTCCAAAAACTATCTCTGAAAATTTTTCCTCGAACTCTCAATAAATGGCCGCGCCAACAAGCCGAAAAATGGGGCGGTTGGTTTCTCTTTGGACTATTTACCCTGATATTTCTGTGGGAAGAGTTGTGGAATTTAGAAAATACCGCCTATTTATCCAGTTGTTTGTTGTTGCTCATCACCGCCGGAGCGGTAATTTTTTCCCTAATCTTCGAGAGGCGATTTTGGTGTCGTTATTTATGCCCGATCGGGGGAATGAATGGATTATTTGCTAAACTCTCAATTATCGAACTTCGCGCCCAACAAGGAACCTGCGCGGCGGAATGCAGCACGTACCAATGTTACAAAGGCGGCCCCGGCTTGGGGGAAGGATTAACTACTAATGGCTGTCCGATTTATTCCCATCCCGCCCAATTAACCGATAATAAAGATTGCGTGTTGTGCATGACTTGCTTGAAAGCTTGTCCGCATCGATCGGTAGAATTAAATCTGCGCCCTCCCGGCATCGAATTATGGACTACCCACGTTCCTCACAGTTATGAAGTTGCCCTGTTATTTCTATTATTAGGCGGTATTTATCTGCATCGCTTGCCGGAGATAAATAGTTGGTTGGGGCTGGGCATCAATTTAGAGCAATTTTTACCTCATTTAGGACTGTCGATCGCAGTATTAATTATCCCGCCGATGATTCCCCTAATTGCCTACACAATCATGCAGGCAATTTATCGATTGGGACAAGCAGAAACCATGCCATTTTCAACCTACAAACCCCTCTCATTTGTCTCTCTCGCCTACGGTTATTTACCCTTAGTCTGGGGCGGTAGTTTGGCTCACTATTGGCGATTGGGTTTGCAGGAAGGCGGTCGAGTGATTCCCGTAATTTTTGCCACTTTCGGACAAATTAGAGACGATTTACCGAGTTTTATTGGCGATCCATCTGTAATTAGTTTCTTGCAAGGTTTAACTTTGATTGTATCATTATTAGTTACAATATTTGTGACTCAAAAAATTGCCAAGCGCTCAATTAAATCTTTGATTCCACAACATTTAGCAAGTTTGTGCCTGATGCTGAGTTTGTGGTATGCGATCGTAGGAACCTGAGAGATAGAAACGGCAAAGTTATCGCCGCAAGCAAAAAAGGCGATTGTTCGCGGATACTGGCCCAAAAATAGCGAAGACACTGTTGGCGAATGCGGCTGACCAATTTAAGATTGATAATGATTTGGATTTTACGGTGTAATACATGGAGGGAGAGAAAAACGAAATATCCAAAAGCGCAGTGGCACTAAGAATTTGGGGAGCCATAGCCCGGATTATCCCCAACCGTGTATTACATGGTAAAAGGAAATGTCAGTTGATCGCTTTATTTGTGAACTGACTAATCTCACATAGGTCTTGTACTGAATTCGCCAACAGTGTCTTCGCTATTTTAAGGCGCAACTGGCACAATTAGTAGGGTGCATCAGTATCAAAACCCTAAGTCTATCGCTAGAATCCTGTGTCTGACGCACCCTACTATTAACAATTAGCTAATTCGACTGAAGTTGTGCATTCAAAGCTTTAGTAATCCGATCGCGCGTTTCCTCC
>DATGYA010000671.1:0-4362 GCA_035298405.1 Kamptonema sp.
CTTGTTCTCATCCACTATCGGAATGGTTCGAGAAAGTTTTGACTTCTGGCAATGTTCGCTTATCTTACTCCAATATTCTGACACAGCTTCAGCTAATGGGCCAATGTGTGCAGGGTTAGGGATGGAGAGTGTACGCCGAACTGTAGCGTACTTGGAATAGGAATAACGGAGACATAACGATTCCTTCTCGCCCGGTTCTGACTCTGACAAGTTGCTATAATTGTTAGCAAAGCTTTTCGTGGTAAACGGTGGCGGAAGCTCCTTCGGAAAGTAACCACGCTCAAGGATATCTTTGGTTGTAATTTCTGTAGCCATTAAGTTTTCGGATTATAGTTTTTTAGCTTAGGGTTAGTACCGAGGCACTACTTTCATCAGTTTTAGATAAAATCCTAACGATGCGATCGCCTGCTATTCCTGATGACAAATAACTTGTTACTCATCATAACAACCAAATGGGCGATACAGGATTTGAACCTGTGACCCCTTCCGTGTGAAGGTACGTCTTTAAAGCTTACTAAAGCTTATATTGCAAGGCTTAAGGCTGTAACTCACTAAAGATTCTATCACATCCATCTATCACAGCCGCCAAAACCCTCATTCTGTCGTTAGCGCACGAGTCCGCTCAAATGCGATCGCCTTCCCCTTCCAAATTAGAGCCTCGCCTGTAATAACCCTTAGCCACTAAAAAGCCTTGGATTTGATCGAGTTCCTGCTTTTGCTGTGTAAGCTGAGCCTTATTTCTGTCAATCTCTCCCTTAAGCTCTACGAGAATTTGAGCAAAACGCGAATCTTCAAACTCGGACTTTAATTGACTGATAGAAATTTCCGCTAATTGCTTGGCTACTTCTAGGCTGATTTCACCTTTAATTTTTAGCCCAGCGAAAAAAAAGGAGATTCCGATCGCACCAGTAAATAACCCTCCAATAGCTGCAAGGTGCTCAAGTGATTGAATAAGTGTTCCAGACATTCATTTTTATAGCAGGAGGATAAATAAGTAGAGTGCACCCTGCCTGTCAACTTTTTCTAATTAATGGCGAGGGCAACAATAGCCCCAATAACCCTGTAATCGCTCCCGATACCGCCGAGTTAATCTCTGGCGGGATTGGCAGATTCAGTGCGGCAAGCGCAATTTCGCCAACTAGCCCCACAAGAGCGAAGCTGCCAAGGAAAACTAACGTGAGCTTGTAAATTGAGTTTTGCACTTGCAAATAACCTAGAGAATCGTTTGAGCACCAGGTACAGAATCGTTCTGATTTTGTATTTTAAGTATTTTGTTTTCAAGAACAATGATTCTGTCAACGTGATCGTTTAAAGTGTCAACTAATTTTTGCAAGTTAACTTGATTAGCTTCAATCTTTTTAAGCTTGGCTTCAACATCTGCTACTAACATTACTGAACCTCAATCTGTACGTAAAAAATAGGCTCTACAAGCACGTATCTAAATCTATGGTATTGTTTGACTTGAATTTTGTAAGTCCCAAATCCAGCATCAATAAAATCTTGTGGGATTGGCATCGTTAACACAACCCTTGGCGCTGGATAGACAAACTGAGCTTGTTCCTCAGTTTGGATATCGTTTGGAAATGTCCAAACTCGCTTAATGAGAATTCTTGACTTTAAATCGCTTGGAGTCCCAGACCCAACAACAAAAGTCAGCCTGATTAAATCCTGGTCAATGGCGGATAGAGGTGTCGATTGCCATGCTTGCCGCGCCTCTATCCCATCCATTTTTAAGGTTCCTAAAAGGTTCCAAGGCATTATAAATTACGCAGCTTGAACTGCACCGCTTGCAGCAATTTGTAAAATGCCATCCCTTACTTTTGTCCAGGTTGTTAAATCGTTGACTTTGTTTTGAGCGCAAAAAGTTGATAATAACTTGGCTGCAATCCCTGGATCTTCTTTGGTTCCGGCAACAAAACCTAGCCTTTTTTGAACTCGTGCTGGGCGCGGACAAGTCGCACCAAAGACCATTTTGGCCGCATTGGCGGCGGTTGGTACTTGAATTCCTAGCTCTGTAGCATCTGCGTCCGTGATCAAGGCTGCTTGGAAAAATGGCATACGCCAAGCATAGAAAACTCCTAGCATTTCAACATATACAGCAACACTTCCTGATGTAGTACCTTTTGATGCTCTACTACTCCAGGCTTCTGTGTTTGCAGGATTGAATCGGTAAGTTTGAATCCCTTTAGTAACTTTCACCCCTTCAGGTAAAGCTAACCCTGTTGCAGTAGCAATAAAACTTTCAGCGTTTTCTGTCTTTCCTCTTGCTGGCTTTGGTAAGTTTGCCTCATAAATTATGAGGTTGGTAGTGCTAACCGTTTTAGCCTCATTGGTTGTAATCGCAGTACAGCCTAATTTAGTTAGCTCGGCTGTGTCTACTGGGGTATCAAAAGCGTAAAGGTAATCTGCCCCCCCAACTTTAATTTTACAACTGAACAATTTACGCTTATCGTAAACATTAGTTCTTCCCATTTTCCTAGTCCTTTAATTCGTGGATTGCTTACAGATAATTACCTAAAATTACCCAACAGCAGGGTAGAAATCAGTTTCGGAGAGAGTCACTAATTGAAAGGCGGTGACAGTGTAAATGCGTGGCCGAACCGTTGCTGTTACAGTGGTCTGACCTGGGGGCCAGAAGATTACTTGATCTGTACCGATACCGCTACTGAAAGAAAGCACGTCAGAGCCGGGGACTGTATTGGCCAAATTAAAAGCTTGCTGTGCCTCTCCGAAGGCGGTAAGGATATCGACTACTGGAAGTAAGGCTGGAGCTGTCGCAGCATAATCGGTATCAAGCGTAATACCGGACGGAAGCTTGTCCTCTAAATCCGAAACTGTAGGTTGATCTGGCATTTTTTGTACCTTGTAAAAGAAATATATTTTTATCTTAATAATGCTTCTATTGCTTGTCAAATATAGGTTTGAGGCGCTAGAGTATTTATAGAAACCCGTAGGCTTTCTAATGTTATGTCTTTGGGTTACAACCAAAAAATTAACAAAACTTAACATAATAAATATGACTGTTCTCTCAAGCAAGTTAAGGGGCGACAGCAAGCGATCGTTTTTTAAAAGACGCAGATACAATAAGCCGGTGACATTCTGGAACCCGCAGGAGCGCTTGGTTGAGCGAATCGCCAGAGAGACAGGGTTAGGAGTAGAAGAAGTCCGCGCACAGCTTCAGAAAGAATGGCGCGAGAATTGGAAAAAGGAAAATTTGGTAAGCAACTAGACGTAATTAATGGTCGCGCCTGTAACCAATCTGATTTTTTTTCGAGTAGTGGGTAGGTAAATGTTGGCGTATTTAAAGGCCACGTCAGCGATTGGCCTTTCCTGGTCTAGTTGATGCTTCTCTTCTAGCACCGTAATTGTTTCTGTCTCTGTAGGAAATCTTTTGGATGGGTCAAGATTTTGGGAGTGAAAGCAATATTTCTGGTCGAATTTCTCGCCAATAATTGCCAGTAACTTCTTGATTAATTCCACACCTATATCCTTAGAGCGGACAGCGTACCAACTGCCATCAAAGCCGATATCCCGATTTTTATAACTTACAACTTCTTTCCCTTTTTTTATTATGTAAGGGGTGTTATTGCTACAAAAAATTTCCTTAATTTTCTTGGCGTAATTTTTAATATCTGTGGTTGTAATTAAGTCTAGATTTGTGCGCTTAGGGTTGTCGGTATGCTTAATTAATCGCAGACTTATCTCTGCATTTACGGCTTCTTTCTTATCGTTTACGCCTCGAAACATGAAGATTATTTGAGGAGTGCCTTTGAAAGAAGTGACTCCCCCCTTGGGAGCAGCAGCAGCATCCTTTTCTTTTGATTTCTGATTCCACCAATTAATTATTTGAGCGGCTATTTCTCTATAGCTGCCTGTAAAAATATGCCAATCATTAGGGCTCTCGCGATCGGGGATAAATTGTACGGTTTTATAATCCGGTTTATCTTTAGTATTTCCATGTACTGATATTTCTACAATCTTAGGTCTGTTTCCATAAGCAACATTGGGCCAAGGATTTTTATCTTTACCCGATCTCATTTTCTTAAGTTCGGCACTGACCCCGACAGTTAAACTGGGAAAACCTTCTTCAAACTGATCTGCCCATTTTCTAAAATTGAAAGCTCCAAACCCTCTCTCAGCTAATAATTGATCTACCGCTCTCAGAAGGGAAGCTTGCAATGCGATTTGAGCATCATTCCCAACAATTATTAACGGCGGCTCATCCTCAGACCTGCCGAGGTCGAACTCGTACACATCAAAATACGATCGCCCCTCTAAATTTGCCCCTGGCGGCTTTCCGCCTTGAATATAGGTAGGCGCTTCTCGTTTATAAACTTCCTCAGCAATCTTTTTCTCGTACTT
>DATGYA010000672.1:0-5992 GCA_035298405.1 Kamptonema sp.
ATTTGCGCTCAGCACTTGCGTCAAGCTGGCTATTCTGTAGTGGTAATTGAGAAATCTCGCGGGGCGGGGGGACGAGTTGCTACCCGCCGCTTGCATAATACCAGAGCCGATCATGGCATTCGCTATCTAGAACCACAAGGAGAGATGGTACAGCAGCTTATTGAGATTATGTGCGATCGCAACCTCCTCCAACTTTGGACTGAAACGGTTTCCGACTTTGGAAGCAAAAGTTCTCACTCACTCCTAAATCGGTATGTATCCGCAGCAGGAATGAACTCCATTGGAAAATTTTTGGCAACTCATCTAGAAATTTGGTTCAGCCGCCGCGTCATAGCTTTAACTCCTACAAATAGCAAAACTTGGCATCTAACTCTAGAAGTATTAGGCGACAGCGAACATCCCGCAGAATTGACGGCTGCGGCTGTGGTTGTCGCAATTCCAGCACCCCAAGCTTTGATGCTGCTAACGACAACAAAGGGTTTAACCTCAGAATTTATTGACAAATTACGCTCTGTTGAGTATGACCCTTGTATTACAGTGATGGCTGGCTACTCACCAGAACGCCACCAAGATTTAGCTACACAGGATCTCGAATGGAAAGCTATTAGTTTTCCTAACGATTCATATCTAGCTTGGATTGGCTTAGATAGCAGCAAGCGGCAAGAATCGCAGCAGCCTGTCTTTGTTGTTCAAAGCAGCGCGAGTTTTGCTGAAAATTACTTAGAAGTTCCCGATTTACAACAGGCTGGGAAACAATTGCTAGAGCGTGCGGGTGAGCATCTGATGCCTTGGCTTTCGACACCTGAATGGTTGCAAGTTCACCGCTGGCGCTATGCTTTTTGTCAAAATCCTTTGCCTGTATCTTGTTTGACTTCTACGAACCCGCCGCCTTTAGTTTGCGCTGGGGATTGGTGCAACGGAAATCAAATAGAAGGTGCTTTAAATTCTGGAGTGGCCGCCGCCAGTTGGGTTAACAGTACGATCGCTAATAATCCATTACCTAATTTTAACTTTATTTTGCGATCGCTTTGAACTAATACAACTCTTTCCAAAGCTCCCAATTGCAAAGCTAAATCGAAATATTCCCTTGGGAGGATTTCTAGTTAGGACTTTTTTAGCTACAAATATATCAGTTCGATCTGAGTGGCTGCAACTAGCAGGAACATTCATCAGACCTCTCCAAAAACTCTTGCAGAGCAGGAATTTTACCTGCATTTGATTAGCTTTTCTGGAGATGTCTATTAAATAAGATTGAGCCAAAGGTTGTTCAGAATTTAGCTAGCTCTAAACCTGTTAACAATCTAAAAATGCAAACTTGTATTGAAAAATGGAGAATTTTTGTATGCCATCTATCTGCTTGAACCTACCTATCCAACGTTTATTTCGCGCCTTGGTAGCTGTTTGTATTTGTACAATGCTGTTTGTGTCTAGTGCTTTCCCCGCTTTTGCAGCTACCAGCAACCCCACAAAAGGTGAGGATAAGCTGTTAGGAATTGAGAAACAAGCTCAAGAAGCTGCTCAGAGCCAACCAATAGGACTCAAAGAAACCCAAGAAAAAGCAAACGAAGGGCCTAATGAAATTCAAGGCGACGCTGATAAGGACAAAATGAAAAATGCGTCGAATACTAATGCTACCTCTTTTGAGCAACAAGTGAAGAATGTTGTCGAAGGTATTACTGGTAAGAAAGACTAAGAAGTTATAGCAACTGCTAAGGTGTTTAGGACATTCTAAATTACTGAAACCTTTCTGCTGAGGGTTCACTGACGTTCGGCGATCCTCCGTCCATCCCCGAAGCCCTTGATTCTATTCCCTTCTTCCCTCAGCCCCTAGTCCCTAGCTATAACCAGTTATTTCTGTTTTCTTTGAATTTAAGGAGGACTTACGCATTAGTTAAGAAGATATGCGTAAGCCCTATTTTTTGCTATTTAAAGAAACTGTCGAAGTTTATAAACTTATAGATGTGAATATGAAAAGTATAGCAACCGCCAAGACGGTTAGGACTATTTTGATTGCCGAAACCCTTGCTATTATTACCTCATCCTTCTTCCTTCTTCCTTCTGCTATATGTTTGCTCTTCACTATGGCAAGCTTTTTAATAGTATCCCAACTCTAAATTGAATAGTAAAGCGGGAAAGATTTGGCATCTTTAGGCTTAATATAAACCTGTTGTTGCGGCTGCAACTGTAACTGGTCAAAACGCTCTCGCGTCAAGTTAGCTGTCACTACTTGCCCATCATCTAAAATTAACTCAGCTTGAATTTCCCAGCCAAGATGAATTACACGGTTAACTTTTGCTGGTACTGTTAGCTCATCTTGTATTGTTTCAATCACAACATCATGAGGGCGCAAGAAAATTTCTGGGTTAGCTGAGTCAAACCCTCCCCTTTGAAAAATTCCTGAACTACTAGGCAAGACATTCACTGGCCCAATAAAACTCATTACAAAAGGACTCGCTGGTCGGTCGTAAATATCCGCTGGCGTACCGATTTGTTCGACTTTGCCTTTGTTCATCACGACAATTTCATCGGCAACTTCCATCGCTTCTTCTTGGTCGTGAGTGACAAATACTGTGGTGACATGAACTTCGTCATGGAGTCGTCGCAACCAAGCTCGCAAATCTTTGCGGACTTTGGCATCAAGAGCTCCAAAAGGTTCATCTAATAGCAATACTTTGGGTTCAACTGCGAGGGCTCTGGCGAGTGCTACTCGCTGGCGTTGACCGCCTGAAAGTTGGGACGGGTAGCGATCGCCTAATCCTTGCAACTGAATCAAGTCTAATAGTTCCTCTACCCGTGCTTTCACCTTTGCTGGCGATCGCTTTTGAATATCAAGCCCAAAGGCGATATTTTTTCGCACAGTTAGATGCTTAAACAGCGCGTAGTGCTGAAACACAAACCCAATATTCCGCTCTTGGACGTTTTTATATGTAGCATCTTCGCCAGTAAGCCAAATTTTGCCAGAGTCAGGCATTTCTAAACCTGAGATCAGCCGCAGCAGTGTAGATTTGCCCGAACCTGACGGCCCCAGCAGCGCTACTAAGGAGCCGGATTTAATCTCAAGACTAACTTGATCGACCGCTTGGAAGCTACCAAAATGCTTAGATACGTTCTCAACTAGGATACCCATTTTTTTAATTAAAAATTAAAAATTAAAAGTTAAAAATTTTAGAAGTTCATGGAGATTACTTTTGCCTATTGACAAATTGAATTTTACCAAGTGTGTGATTTGTTTAGGAATAGCCGCAACTGCCGCAATCTCCACCGCTACAGTCTATACCAGAACAGTCTGCACCGCTACAATCTAGAGTAGAGCAGTCTGCACTGCTACAGTCTATACCAGAACAGTCTGCACCACTACAATCTAGACTAGAGCAGTCTGCACAGCTACAGTCTGGTGCAGAGCCACATTTGGAGATGCCACAGTCTAACCCTCGATCGAGGATATCGCAATTCAGTTCTGAAAGAGTATTGCAGCAATCATTTTGACAGTTAGAATTTCGGCGAGAAATTTCCTTTTGTAATTTAGTGCGATCGTTGTCCTGAGAGTTGGGGTTTTCATCATTAGATTGGCTGTGATACCTAGCTTTGAGAATTTTGTTGGCATTTTTGCAAGCAGCAAACCTGTGGCCGGCTGCTTTTATGCCTTGTGACAATCCCCTTTGAGCGATCGCGCGTTTAATGTATTGCGAACAAGATTCCCCACCATACAGCACTCGGTGAGCGCAGGAAAAGCCTTTCTTGGGCGAAATGTACTTTTGGTATCCGCTAATCGACGCTACAGCTATTTGTCGGACAGCAGAATCAAAGATCGGTGTTTGCATTCGTTACTCGAAATCCCCAGTAATTCTCAGTGGGCGATCGCTACTTACCAGCTACAATCTAGCGTCTGCTAATTCCTAGTTAATCTCAAATTTAAAATTGCCTCACCTGTTACCAGATGTTAAGCTCTGTTTCATTTCATATAGAACTAGCAGACTTGGTATATAGCCCATGCAACTCCGTGATACCATCTCACCTTGAAACCATATCAAAAGAGATTGGGAGATAAAGCTTTGACACTACGGGTTGCAGTTGTTGGATCGGGCCCGGCTGGTTCCTGTGCCGCCGAGACGCTGGTGAAAGCGGGCATTGAAACTTATTTGATTGAGCGCAAGCTTGACAATGCTAAGCCCTGCGGCGGCGCGATTCCGCTGTGCATGGTCAGCGAATTTGACTTGCCGCAACAAATCATCGATCGCCAAGTTAGAAAGATGAAGATGATCTCTCCCTCAAATGTTGAGGTGGACATCAACATTGAGAAAGAAGATGAATATATTGGTATGTGCCGCCGGGAAGTGCTCGATGGTTTCCTCAGAAATCGGGCAGCCTCTCTGGGAGCTAAGCTGATCAATGGCACGGTTCACAAACTCGACATTCCTACCAACAATACCGATGCCTACACTGTCCACTATGCCGACCACTCGGATGGTAATGCGGTAGGGACGATGAAGAGTCTAAAAGTAGATTTGGTGATCGGGGCTGATGGTGCGAATTCTCGCGTAGCTAAGGCTATTGATGCTGGGGATTACAATTACGCGATCGCCTTCCAAGAACGCATCCGCCTCCCAGAAGACAAGATGGCTTACTACGAAGACTTAGCGGAAATGTATGTCGGTGACGACGTTTCTACCGACTTCTACGCTTGGGTATTCCCGAAATACGACCACGTTGCCGTCGGCACGGGGACGATGAGGGTGCATCAAGCTGATATCAAAAAGCTGCAAGCTGGCATCCGCGCCCGCGCTGCCAAAAAATTAGCTGGCGGTAAAATTATCAAAGTCGAAGCCCACCCGATCCCCGAACATCCTCGCCCTCGCCGCGTGGTTGGTAGAGTTGCCCTCGTAGGGGATGCTGCTGGCTATGTGACTAAATCTTCTGGAGAGGGCATTTATTTTGCGGCTAAGTCTGGCCGGATGTGTGCAGAAACCATTGTGGAAATTTCCAATAAAGGTACTCGCATTCCTACCGAAGACGAACTCAAGCTTTACCTGAAGCGGTGGGACAAGAAATACGGTATGACTTACAAAGTGCTTGACATTTTGCAAAGAGTGTTTTACCGATCTGACGCTACCCGCGAAGCTTTTGTAGAGATGTGCGCCGATCGCGACGTGCAACGCCTCACTTTTGATAGCTATTTGTATAAAACAGTAGTACCTGCCAATCCCTTTGTGCAGATGAAGATTACTGCGAAAACGATTGGCAGTCTACTGCGGGGCAATGCTTTAGCGCCTTAACACAAAAGGTAATTAAAAATTAGAAATTAAAAATTAAAAATTGCCGATCTCCAGACAATTTTTAATTTTTAACTTTTAATTTTTAATTAACTAGAAGTGACTGAAACCTCAGTGTCTGGGGATTTGTTGCCATCGCTTGGCAACTCCAAGCAATAGCCAGCGCCGTACACGGTTTTGATAAAGCGTGGATGGCGGGGATCGGGTTCCATCTTGGTTCTTAGGTGTCTGATGTGTACCCGAATCGTTTCGATATCGTCATCGGGATCGTATCCCCAAACCTCTTTGAGAATTTCGCTGGGAGAAACGGTTTGACCATGACGCTGAAGTAAGCAGTGCAGCAACTCGAACTCTAGATGAGTTAGTTTGACTGTCTGAGTGTACCAAATGGCCTCAAATCTCTCAGGGACGAGGGTAAGAGGGCCATAGTTAAGGATTTCAGCGTGTTTGGCAGCTTGTGGGATGCGATCGGTTCGCCGCAGCAGAGCTCGCACTCTCGCTAACATCTCTTCTAACTCAAAGGGTTTAGTTAGGTAGTCGTCAGCACCGGCATTAAAGCCTTCTACTTTGTCTTGGGTTTGACCCAAGGCAGTCAGCATTAATACGGGAATGTCTGCGGTGCGATCGTCGCGGCGCAAACGCTGGCAAACTGTAAATCCATCTACCCTCGGCAGCATTAAATCTAGCATGATCAAGTCAGGCAGCATTTGGATGGCTAGGGC
>DATGYA010000673.1:0-13628 GCA_035298405.1 Kamptonema sp.
TCTTGAGTCTCAATGTTATATTGAGTTTCTACCATTTTCCCGTAATTTGTTTCAGCAAAACCGCCGGAAAAAATAGCACCACGCTGATCGTATTTAGAATCTGACATATTTTTCTGGTTGGTCGCAGTAAATCCATCACCATTATAGCGAATATTATCACCTGTATGGTAATTATTCACTGTAATTTTATCCCCAAAAATTTTATCTAAAGTTGTTTCTGGAACTGGTTTTTCACCAAATTTAGCGTTGCCTGCCTCTGGATTTTCTGCTTCTATCTCGAAAGTGAAGTCTAAAATTTTAGTTTTGATAGTATCTAATATATTGACTACAGAACTAACGTTTATAACCCGTGCTGCACTTGTACAAACATAACCAAGTGATAAAATTTTTACAAATTGTCCCATCATATTAACTGCCTCACTTGGCACGGGAAATCTTAAATCTGATTTGTGAGTATCAGTGAGTTGTTTTAAGCTACTGACACCTTGGGGAAAAGATAGGATGTATATTTCTGATTCTTCAATAAAATGTTCAGGTATATTAGGATAAAAAATATAATTTTTATAGTGATAAACTCCATTCATAAAATCTCCTTGCCATACAAGTTTTTTAATGATTCTATATTCCGGCAAGTTTTCCTTATTTGGATATCCATTTAGTTCATTTTCCACCCATATCTTTAAAGGTTCGTAATCCAATCTTGCTGCTAAGATTTTACACTGACGTAATAAATCCGCCACTTGAAAATCGGGATTACAACTATTGTCTTGAATTTGCCGAAGTAAACTCATAATTAATTCTTCGCTTAAAAGCACTTTTCTAAATATAGTCACCGACAAAAAATATGGATTAGAAAAAACCGCCCTACCAGAGCACGGTTATCCGAAGCAATAGAGCGATCGCGATCTTCTTAACTCATGTAGTTGCGATCGCTAAGGACTTGACAATCGCAAGTTTCGGATTAATACTCGGTGACAACAATAAGCATAGCAAGCAAGTACAAAAGATCCGAGCTAGTCGAGTTCTTGCAATCTGCAAAGGATAGAGCTTCTTTATCAAGATAACCTGCGATCGCATAAAGTTTCCAATCGAGCCATCTGTAGCATTACAATCTGACTTTTATGATGTCAATAAAAAAATTTATTCCTTCTCAAAATATCCTCTTCAAGATAGAGACATACGGTATGTCACTTGTCCTATTTTTAGTCTGTGCTAAACGTTCGTAACGCCGATAACGGTAGGAGATGCCCTAGTAATGTCGTTAACGATACCGTTGGAAATTGCCGCTCTAATCCGTGAGCTTCGGCAGCAACTCGGTCTTTCTCAGGAAAAGCTAGCTGCCAAACTAGGAGTTTCGTTCCGCAGCGTCAATCGTTGGGAGAATCGGCGTGCAGTGCCTTCCGCTTTGGCTTTGAAACAGATTGAGGAGTTGTTACACCAGATGAGCGATTCGTCAAAACCAACAGTACGCGAACGTGGCAAGGAACTGTTAGCCAAGTATTTTGAAGAATGAGGAGTGGGGACGTTGGCTCAGGAGGACTTGGCAGTAGTCGTTAAAAACCTCTTCACAGGCGGTGGAGAGATGGGAGCACTAATGCGTTCCTATGATTGGTCAAAAACACCCTTCGGCCCTGTGGAACAGTGGCCCCAAAGCTTGCGATCGACATTAAGCATTTGCCTCAACTCACGATTTCCCATTGCCATTTACTGGGGCTCAGACTGCTTGTTGCTCTACAACGATGCTTGGCGACCGATTGTTGGTGATAAGCACCCTTGGTCTCTGGGTTATCCCGGACGCGAAGTTTGGCCGGAAATCTGGAGTGAGATTGGGCCAGAATTTGAGAGCGTTTTCACAACGGGCGAGGGCATTTTTCATAGCGACGAGCTTTTGGCGATGCACCGTTTCGGATACACCGAGGAGTGTTTCTTTGACTACACATTCAACCCCATTCAAGGTGAAGGTGGCGGAATTGACGGAATTTTGAACATCGTCAGTGAGACGACGTACCGGGTTTTAAACGATCGCCGCGCCCAACTTCTGGGAGAAGTAGCATCCAAAACTGGTACCGCTAAGACCACCGAGGAGGCGTACAAGTTGATGGCAGAGGCTCTCAGGTCAGATCCTGCTGACATTCCGTTTTCGCTCCTATATCTGATTGACCTAGAAAAAGGATACGCTCATCTCTGTAGCGGCACTCAGTTCGGATGGGATGAGCATATAGCTCCGCCGATGGTAGACCTCAATGCAGGCGATCGCCCGAATGGTTGGCCCATTGCCCGCAGCGTTTGTACTGGCCAGCCACAACAGATCGATGATTTGGTGACGCGCTTCGGGACACTTCCTGGTAGTCCTTGGCCTGAGCCACCGCAGGAAGCAATGGTGTTACCCATTGCAGCGACTGGGCAAGCCAAAATATCGGGGGTGCTTGTTGCTGTGGCAAGTCCGCGCCGTAGACTGGACGATCGCTACCGCGATTTTTTAAATCAGATTACCGGACAGATCGCCAGTGCGATCGCTAACGCCCATTCCTACGAAGAAGAGCGACGGCGGGCAGAACAACTTGCCGAACTAGATCGGGCCAAGACTGTGTTTTTCTCCAACGTGAGTCATGAGTTTCGCACACCCCTAACCTTGATGCTCGGCCCCGTTGAGGAAGCCTTACAAGCAACCCAGGATGTAGAGCAGCGCGATCGCCTAGAACTGATCCATCGCAACGCCTTGCGCCTCCAGAAGCTGGTCAACACACTGTTAGATTTCTCCCGCATTGAAGCTGGACGGATTGAAGCCGTATATCAGCCAACAGACTTGGCAATGTTAACAACAGAGCTAGCAGGGGTTTTTGAGTCAGCGATCGCGCGGGCAGGGCTGCATTTTCAGGTAGATTGTCCTCCACTACCAAAACCCGTTTATGTGGATCGGGAGATGTGGGAGAAGATAGTGTTGAATCTGCTCTCTAACGCCTTCAAATATACCTTTGAAGGAGAGATTGCCGTTATTCTACGCTCCCGTAACGAGCAGATTGAACTAGAAGTACGAGACACAGGTATTGGCATTCCAGCAGCAGAACTACCTCAGATATTTGAGCGGTTTCATCGAGTGCAGGGGGCAAGAGGACGAACTTACGAAGGGTCAGGGATTGGTCTGTCATTAGTTCAAGAACTCGTGCGCTTGCATGGCGGCACAATTAGCGCGAGCAGCATCGTCGATCGCGGAACGAGTTTCATCGTATCCATTCCCACTGGATGCGATCGTCTACCGAGCGATCGCATTAATGCCACTCGTACTCTGACATCAACTGCAACCGGAGCCACGCCCTATGTCGAAGAAGTATTGCGCTGGCTTCCCGAACCGGATTTGGGGTTGCCGACTTTAGATGCGCGATCGGTAAATTCTGACTCAGGATTAGAAAAGCCTCAACTTGGGTCGCCAACTGACAGTTGGCAAGCTCAAATTCCCAATCCCAAATTCAAAATTGTTTTGGCAGATGACAACGCCGATATGCGTAACTATGTGAAGCGTCTGTTAAATCAGCAGTATGAAGTAGAGGCAGTAAAGGATGGGGCGGCTGCATTAGCCGCTATTCGTCAGCAACTCCCCGATCTCGTGCTCACAGATGTAATGATGCCGGAACTCGATGGATTCGAGTTACTGCGGGAGTTGAGGGCGAATCCCCAGACAAAGGAATTGCCGATTATCCTGCTTTCGGCTCGCGCGGGGGAAGAGTCTCGGATTGAAGGACTGGAAGCGGGAGCCGATGACTACTTGATAAAACCCTTCTCTGCTCGCGAACTGTTAGCACGGGTAGAGGCGAATCTAAAAATGGCTCAGTTGCGACAGGAGGCAACTCAGCGAGAGCAAGTACAGCGACAAGTTGCAGAAAAAGCCAAAGAGCAATTGGAGTCGGTTTTATCCAGTATCAGCGATCAGTTTTTAGTCTTAGATCGGGAGTGGCGTTATCTCTATGTCAACGATCGCGTGATAGAAACGGTGGGACTGGAAAGGGAAACTTTGCTGGGAAGAAGTGTTTGGGAGGTATTTCCAGAAGTGGTGGGCACTGAGTTTGATACGCGAATACAGCAGGCGATCGCACAACAAGTTCCAGCTCACTTTGAATACTACTACTCCACCTGGAATCGCTGGTTTGAAAATCACGCCTATCCCTCACCAGAGGGAGTAACAATTTTCATGACAGAGATTACCGATCGCAAACGCGCTGAACAGGAACGGGAACACCTGCTTGCCCGCGAACAAGCTGCACGGGCGGAGGCTGAGCGGGCAAACCGGGTCAAAGATGAGTTTCTGGCAATTGTCTCTCACGAACTGCGATCGCCCCTGAATCCCATATTAGGTTGGTCAACCCTTCTTCAAACTCAAAAGCTGAACCCAGCTAAGACTGCTCAAGCTTTGAGCGCGATCGTACGGAATGCTAGGTTACAAGCTGAACTAATTGATGACTTGCTGGATCTCTCCCGGATTTTGAGAGGCAAACTTAGCCTTAATGTTTTGCCAACCGATCTAGTATCAACTATTCAATCGGCAATGGAAACGGTGCGGTTGGCGGCGGAAGTCAAGTTAATTGAGCTTCACGCCAGGTTTGAACCAAACATAGGGTTAGTTTTAGGTGACTCCAGCCGATTACAGCAAGTGGTTTGGAATCTGCTTTCTAACGCGATTAAGTTCACACCGGAAGGAGGACGAGTGGACATTCGACTAGAGCAATGTGGTGCGATCGCTCAGATAATTGTGAGCGATACGGGTAAGGGTATTGACCCGGACTTCCTCCCTTATATATTTGAATATTTCCGCCAAGAGAATAGCGCTACTACCCGCAAATTTGGGGGATTGGGGCTGGGGTTGGCGATCGTTCATCACTTGGTTGAGTTGCATGGCGGGACTGTCGAAGCAGAGAGTCCAGGGGAAGGAAGGGGAGCAACCTTTACTGTCAAGTTGCCATTGATGCTAAGCTCATCCCAAATCAGCCCGGATAGTAAACCGTCTGAGCCAGCTTTGGATTTGGCTGGCATTCAGGTTTTAGTCGTCGATGATAATGACGATACACGAGAGTTTATTGTTTTCCTGATCGAGCAGTATGGAGGGAGTGCGATCGCTGTTGCTTCCGCAGATCGGGCACTCGTTGCTTTAACCCAATTCCAGCCCGATGTGTTGCTCAGCGATATTGGGATGCCAGAGGTAGATGGCTATATGCTGATACAACAAGTGAGAGCCTTACCACCAGAACAGGGCGGTCAAATTCCCGCGATCGCTCTGACTGCTTATGCCGGAGAAATTGACTATAAGCAGGCAATGTCAGTCGGCTTTCAACGGCATATTCCCAAGCCAGTAGAGCCAGCCAAACTGCTTGAGGTCATCCTCAGTTTAGTTATAGCTAGGGACTAGGGAAGAGGGAAGATGTAGAGGGTTTTTCTCTCCCTAAAAGGTTCCTAGCTATACTTACCTAAGTTTTAAGCGCTCCTTAAGACTTATAACCACTGCTATCAATTCATCAGGATCTATAGGTTTAGGCAAGTGAATTTGAAAACCTTCCCGTAGCGATCGCGCCCTATCCTCCGCTCTAGCATAAGCCGTCAATGCCGCCGCTGGGATCTCAGATCCAGATGAAAGCGCCCTGACTTGACGAATTAAAGCATACCCATCTTCTTGTGGCATCCCGATATCGCTTAAAAGTACATCTGGCTTCAAAATTTTAATTGTCTCAATTGCTTCCTGTGCCGAAGCCGCAGCTATCACTTCCGCCCCAGAATCTTCCAACACTGCACGCACAAACTCTCGCGAATCAGCCTCGTCGTCTACAACCAGCACCCGTAAGCCTTCGAGGGGATTACGGACGGGGATAGGACTAGAAACTTGGTGAGAGGATAGTTCTTCACTCTTGTTCCTCTCAGGAAGTGGCAATCTCACTGTAAATATCGATCCTTTGCCATTGCCTGGAGAGTCAGCTTTGACAGTGCCGCCGTGGAGTTCTACCAAGTGACGGACGATCGCCAGTCCCAACCCCAATCCGGTGTACAATCGCGTAGTAGTGCTGTCAGCTTGGCTGAAACGGTCGAAAACATAAGGTAAAAATTCAGGGCTAATTCCCTGTCCCGTATCGCTGACCTCAATCTCGGCGCTGAAACCTTCTTCAGTTTCATTGCCAACTTTCCTAAGTGCGATCGTAACGCGACCGCCATTGGGAGTAAACTTGATCGCATTCGAGATCAAATTCCACACCACTTGCTGCAAACGACCGCTATCGCCGGAGATTCTCTCAATTTGCGAGCTGAACAGGGGTATGATTTGAATTGATTTCGCCTCAGCCGCAGGGACTATAGTTTCGATCGCGGCTTCAACTACTGAGAGTAAATCGACTGAACGCAGGTTCAGGCGCAGCTTGCCTGTAATAATCCGGGAAACGTCGAGCAAATCTTCGATTAGCGTTGCCAAGGATTTGGTGTTGCGATCGATTGTTTCTAGGGCCTTTGCTGTTCTATGTTCGTCAAATTTTCGCGATCGCAGCAGTTGAGTCCAGCCCAGCATTGCATTTAGGGGCGTTCGCAACTCATGGGATAACGTTGCTAAAAACTCATCTTTAATGCGGTTTGCTTGTACTAATTCTTCCGCTCGCTGACGCAGCGTTGCCTCTAACTGCTTGCGATCGGTTAAGTCAAGAATGAAAGCAACTGTCTCTTCCCGTTGTTCCCCCACCACAATAAAGCCGACTAAAACCCATACTCTACTGCCGTCAGGCAAAATATATTCCTTTTCGTAGGGAGTGCAAGTACCATTCTCCTGTGCCTCTTGGATGCGCTCTGCGTCTAAAGGGAGGTATTCTGGGGGCGTGATGTCAATCCACCGCAATTCGCCACGCTGCAACCGATCGCGGGTGTAGCCAACTATCCGCAAAAATTCATCATTAGCCTCAGTGATCTCTCCATAAATGTTGCCAAATATGATGCCAATAGAGGCAGTATCCACAAAACTCTTCAGCTTTTCCTCAGTAGCTTTCAGCGCCGCTTCTGTGTACTTGCGCTGGGAGATATCTTGGAAATAAACGCACATACCTTCTGGAGTTGGATGCCAACGGCCTGCAAACCACTTGTCTAAGGGCGGGAAGAAGTGTTCGTACTCAAAGGTGGCGCTATTGGCTTTTGCTTGCAGGATTAGCTCGTAGTAGGGCGTATCTTGCATTTGTGGAAAGACTTCCCAGAATATTTGCCCGCAAAGCTGCGATCGCGTTTTCCGTAAAAGCTCCTCAGCTTTGCGATTGACATAAATGAAGTGCCACTCTGCATCGAAGCTGATGAAACCGTCGTCAATGCTTTCGAGAATGTTGACAATTTGTTGGTTCGCTTCTTGTAGCGATGCTTCTACCTGCTTGCGCTCAGTGATATCAAGGTTAATGCCCACCCAGTTTAGGATCTGCCCGGAAGCGTCGCGTACTGGTACGCCTCTGCTCAATACAGTTCGGTAATTGCCATCATTACCCAGAAATTTGTGTTCGCAATCCCAGACGCTACCGCTTTCAATACACTTTTTCCATTCTAAGGAAGTGCGATCGACTTCTTCTGGCGGTAATCTACCTGCTAAGCCTAATTGCTGACATTCTTCTAGCGTCATCCCAATTAAGTTCAAAAATGAGTCGCTGATATAGTTTACGCTGCCATCGGCGTTGCAAATCCAGACTCCAAAGGGGATTGACTCGCCGATCGCGCGATAGCGTGCTTCTGAAGCAGCCAAAGCTTGAGCTGTTGCTTGGGCAACGGCTAGACTGTGAGCGCGTTCGTTTTCTGCTTGGATGCGATCGTGAATATCTATGCAGGAACCTATATAGCCCACAAAAGCGCCATCAGGCCCAAATCGGGGAACTCCGGTATCCAAAAGCCAGCGGTATTCACCATCATGGCGTTGCAAGCGGTATTCCATCTTAAACTCAAGCCGAGCATCAAAGGCAGTTATGTAAGTATCCACGCAGCGCTGGCAATCTTCGGGGTGAATGCCTTGTGTCCAGCCATTCCCCGCTTCTACTTCCAACGTCTTGCCCGTAAACTCTAGCCAGCGTTTGTTGAAATAATAATAAAGCTTATCAGTGTCTGACATCCAAATCATCACCGGAGCCGTATCCGCCATAATCTGAAATCGGTCTTCGCTTTCCTGTCTTGCTGCTTCCGCACTGGCGCGATCGCGCCGTTCCTGTGATTCCCGCAGCGCCCGCTTCACCGCAGGTACAAGCCGCCCCAAACGTTGCTTCACAACATAATCAGTTGCGCCATTTTTCAAAGTTTCAACCGCCAATTCCTCACCCAAGGTTGCAGACACAAAAATAAATGGTATTTCTGGACAGTTGGAGCGCGCGATCGCCAAAGCGGAAATCCCATCAAATGAAGGCAGCGAATAATCTGCCAGAATTAAGTCAAAAGATTTTTCTGTAAGTGCAGCCAGAAATTCACTTCGCGTTTCTACCCTGAACAAATCACACTCAACTGCACCTTCAATCAAATGTGCCTCAATCAATTCGGCATCCAGTACGCTGTCTTCTAATAATAATATTTTTAGACGTTTCACAATAGTTGTTAGTTGTTAGTTGTTAGTTGTTAGTTGTTCGTTGTTCGTTGTTCGTTGTTGATTGTTCGTTGTTAGTTCTTTACCGTTAACCGTTAACAGTTAACAGTTAACAGTTAACCGTTAACCGTTAACCGTTAACCGTTATTACGGCGAATAGGTATCGCTCCCGGAGGTGGCTCATTAACTACAGCCCAAAACAGTCCCACTTCTTTAATCGCATCAACAAACTCGCGGAAATCTACAGGTTTTACCACATAAGAATTTGCCCCTAAATCGTAACTCCTAATTACATCTTGCTCCTCGCGGGAAGATGTTACCATTACCACAGGAACCCTCTTTAATTCCGGATCGGATTTGATTTGCTCTAACACTTCCAAACCATCAACTTTTGGCAACTTCAAATCTAGCAATACTACCACAGGATTACCTCCAGACCGCAGCTTAAAAATTCCCCGCCGATAGAGATAATCTAGAGCTTCTTCACCATCCCGAACTACTACTACCTCATTAGCAAGATGATTTTCCTCTAATGCTACCAAAGTTAATTCGACATCATTTGCACTATCTTCTACCAGTAAAATTCGCTTTAATTCGTCCATTAATCCCTCTCTTCTTGTTGTAACTTAGGGAGGGAAAAATAAAAAGTTGCGCCCTCACCAATCGCACCTTCAGCCCAGGTTTTACCACCATGTCTATGGATAATTCGCCTAACATTGGCGAGGCCAATGCCAGTTCCCTCAAACTCTTTTTCGCTGTGCAACCTTTGGAACACACCGAAAAGTTTGTGTACGTAGCGCATATCAAATCCTACGCCATTATCACGGATCGAGAAAATAGCCATAGCCATAGCCATATCCTCGTGCAAATTTGGATTGATAACTTGAGATTTTAGGCTATCGCTGCCTTCAATAATATTAGAATCTTCTGTATTTTCAGCCCCATTCTCTCCACTAAAATCAGGAATAGGGAAGCTACGATCCGACACGCAGCCAATTTCAATCACAGCTTGGGGCTGTGTCTGAGTGTACTTTAACGAATTTTCAATCAAATTACGCAATGCTAAACGTAGCATAGAAATATCCCCCACCACTTGAGGTAAATTAGACTGTACTTGCCATTTAATATCACGGCTATATGTTTCCGGTTCTAGCTCGCGTGTGACTTCTCGAATTAGCAAATCCATGTTTACAGGCGTGCAGCGCATTTCGGAGCGACCCATCCGAGAAAAAGCTAGTAAATCATCAATGAGAATTCCTGCTTGTTTGGCTGTCTGAGCAACAGTATTAAGATAGCGATGGCTAGTTTCATCTAGATTTGAGTTATTACGCTTGAGTAATAATTCTATAAAACCGCTAATGTGGCGCAGCGGTGCCCGCAAGTCATGGGAAACTGAATAACAGAAAGATTCGAGTTCCGAGTTAGCGGCTTGTAATTGGATAGTGCGTTCTTTCACACCGGCTTCTAGACTTTCATTAAATTTGCGGATTTCTGTTTCTGCCAACTTGAGTTTAGTAATATCTTGGAAAACAAAGGGGCAAATAGCAGGATGACCGTGCATGGCAGGTAGAGTGTCGGCAACTACGATGATCGAGCGAATGCCTCCAGGGGTATGCCAATCCATCTCGAATCCGTCAATACGTTCGCCTCGCGCAACTCGCGATCCTGGCGTTTGACTATCAGGAATTCGGGCCCCAGATGCGTCGGTGCAGTAATAAATGGTGTGGTATTCTTCTGCTGGCTTGTTTTTGGGAAATTCTCCGCCTGCCATTTCGTTAGCGGCAAGGTTGGCAAAGGTTATTTTACCTGTTCCGGGTTCGATTAGTAGCATTGGGGAAGGTAGCAAATTGAGGATTTCTTCGAGCCACTTTTGCTGATTTTTTAGTTCAGATTCGGTTTGTTTGCGATCGGTAATGTCTTGGGCAATGCCGGCAGCGTAGCGGATTTCTCCCAGTGAGTTTTTGACGGGAAAGCCGCGATCGCGAACCCAGCGCACTGAACCGTCGGGCCGCACGACGCGAAATTCTTCCTCGTACTGTCCCTGAAGTGCTGTCTCAAAGAATTTGGTTCGCACGCGATCGCGGTCTTCCGGATGTATGCTTTCGATCCAGTCGCTAAAATTAGCTTGCAAACTTTCGCAAGTGCGCCCCCAGACTTGTTCGTAGGCGGGACTGATGTAGAGCGTCTGCTGTTTAATGGGATCTGCCATCCAAAACACATCTGCTATATTTTCTGCTAGCTGCTGAAACCGTTCTTGGCTTTCCCGCAGCGCTTGTGAGGTTTCCTTGAGCTCCGTCACATCTGCGATCGCGGCAAATGCACCTTTGAACTCACCGGAATTTCCCTCGATGGGACTGGTAGAAACAATTGCCCACAAATCGCGATCGTCGCGACGGCGAAATCGCAACTCGACGCGATCGCTCTTTCCCTGTTCAACTCGCTTGCTATGCCCGACAACTTCCACCCTTGCTGTCTCATCCACAAACTCGAAAATGTACCGACCGAGCATTTCTTCCCTGGTATAGCCCAGCATTTGGGCCGTCCGCTGATTAACATAGTCTGTACGCCCCAAAGCGTCAGTTGTCCAAATGCCTTCATAAGCAGTATCAATTAAGCGGCGATAACGTTCCTCTCTCACTTGCAGCTTCAAGTGTGCGATCTCTACCCGTTGCTTAGCTGCCCGCAGTTCCGCACTCAGAGTGCTAATCGTCAGCGTTACTAACAAAAACATACTCAAGCGGACAACGGCATTAAAACTAGAGATGCCTAGAGAATAGACTGGTGGTAAAAAGAAGTAAACGCTGACTATGCCCGCCAGCAGCGATGCTAGCAGTCCTGGCCCCATACCTCCGTACCAGGCAGCGATCGCCACAGCCCCGAAAAACAAACCAAAAATGCTCCCTTGCAGCAGTGGCGCGATTGCTAGCGTCAGTAACAATGCCACCGCAACTGTCAGTACAGCAACGCCGTAGGGCAGCAATCGGGGGTCTGTCTTTGGCTTGAACATACTTCCGCTGTTTTTACAATATTTTAAAGAATACTTAAATTTTTTACCGGATTAACTTTGGAAACTAACTTTCACAGCTTATTTACTTTAGCAGAACTTTGTATACCTTGTTCTAAGTAGAGCAAGCATCTCTCCAAAGATAGATTTTTATCATACTGAATTGGATCGTATATAATCTCACATTAGTAAAATTTTGGACTGTGGTAAAGCAAATTAGCTTAGCAAATAGATGTAATATTTCTGCTCAGTTAAATTGCAATTCAATCAAAAAAAATGAATAAAAATAGTCGATCGAATAGAATTGTTTTTATTAATTAATCTTGAAATCTCGATCTATTGTTTAAATTTTGTCTGTTTGAAACCTGCGATCGCACAGCCCAAAACCTTTCAGGTCAATGATTTGGTGGATTTTGTAAAAACTCAATGAGATTCCTTACCTAAGAATTGGCTTAGAACTAAGCAGGCTGAAGCATTATTCGCTAAAAATGTACTAGAAAAACTTATTGGATAGGCTAAAAGTATAGGTATTATATTATTTGTATGGACATCTGAAATCTTTCCGGTAGAATCGAAACCAAAATTAAATAATCTAAAAGTACCGATCAATAATCTGGAGGGTAGACCTATTACACGCGCTCTGAACACATCCAACCTCTCGAACTCATCCGAAACCGACAGTGCCGTTCTGCAAATCAGGGGTCGGTCTCCTTTGCAAGGGCACGTCACAATTAGCGGAGCCAAGAACTCAGCTTTAGTAGTAATGGCTGGTGCCTTACTCTGTCCCGCAGATTGCCGCATTCGCAACGTTCCCTCTCTAGTTGACGTAGCTCGTATGAGCCAAATCTTATCCGCCGTCGGAGTGAAATTAGAGCGGTACGGTAACGTCATGGACATCAACGCTAGCCACTTGGGAGAATATCAAGCTCCCTACGAGTTAGTCAGCCAACTGCGGGCTAGTTTCTTCATTATCGGCCCACTATTGGCTCGTTTAGGAGCTGCCAGAGTGCCTTTGCCAGGTGGATGCGCGATCGGTGCCAGACCTGTGGAACTTCACGTCCGGGGCCTCCAAGCTCTTGGTGCCGAAGTCCACATTGAACATGGCATGGTTCATGCCTACGTCCCCGGAAGCGACAACCGCTTAAAAGGCGGAAAAATTTATCTCGACTACCCCAGCGTAGGAGCAACGGAGACGCTGATGATGGCCGCAACCCTCGCTGACGGGGAAACGATCATTGAAAATGCCGCTCAAGAACCAGAAGTCACGGATCTGGCGAATTTCTGTCGCGCTATGGGAGCAAAAATCCAAGGCGCTGGTAGCAATACTATCGTCATTTCAGGCGTACCCAGCCTGCATTCTGTAGACTATTCAATTATTCCCGATCGCATTGAGGCGGGGACATTTTTAGTAGCAGGAGCAATCACCCACTCGGAAATTAGTTTGTCTCCAGTCGTCCCGGATCAGATGACTGCGGTAATTTCCAAATTGCAGACCATGGGAGCCAAAATTATCACAGAAGCGCCTGACTGTCTGCGGATAGTTCCCGGTGTTACTCATCTAGCTACAGATATTGAAACTCTGCCCTATCCGGGTTTTCCCACGGATATGCAAGCTCAGTTTATGGCTTTACTCACCTTAAGCGAGGGAGACAGCATGATTAAAGAAACAGTTTTCGAGAATCGCTTGCGCCACGTAGCTGAGTTGAATCGTATGGGTGCCGATATTCGAGTTAAAGGAAATGTCGCAATTGTCAGGGGTGTGCCGATACTGTCGGGTGCTCCTGTAGTAGCCACGGATTTACGAGCTTCGGCAGCTTTAGTGTTGGCGGGACTGGCAGCACAGGGTACAACTACCATTCGCGGTTTGCAGCACCTAGATCGCGGCTACGAACAGCTAGAGGTGAAGTTACAAAAACTCGGAGCGCAATTGCACCGCATAGATGAGGGTACAGAGGCAGTTAGCGCTCCTGTCTCCCCCAATCCTGTGCAATCGGGATTAAACTACTAGACAGTTAACCGTTAACTGTTAACCGTTAACAGTTAACAGTTAACCGTTAACAGTTA
>DATGYA010000674.1:0-3770 GCA_035298405.1 Kamptonema sp.
TTCTTTGACGTAGCGGAAGTTGGGATATTTTTCTTGTACTAAGCGCTCGCTGGCTTCGTTGCTGGGGGCATTGTCTACAATTAGGATGTCGAGGTGGGGGTAGTCGAGGTGACTTAATGCTTCGCAGCAGATATCGAGATCGGCGGGGCGATCGCGCGTACAAACTGCTACTGTTACCAGTGGTAATGTCCCTTGGTATTGAGGCTGGGGCAAGTCGAATAAATCTTCAAGACGCAAACTGTCTGGGTGATGGGGTGTTGCCAAACCATTCTCCAAAAGTTGGCAGATTATTTTCCAACTATGCTTTTCAAGAATGAGTTTACTTAAGGTTTTATCGGTGCACCCACCAGCAATTAATGGTGCTTGAATATAACCAATTGGTGCACCGTGCAGGCGCACCAGTCCTTTCAGCGCTATGTAGCCATCTAGACCTTCAAAGGTGGGAAGCGGTTTACTCAACTCGATATCCACCATTTTGACTGGACTGAGCATGGGTTAAGACTCCTGGGGTCGAGGCTTGTATTTTGTTAACTACTCCGCCCAATTGTGAAGGATTGGTATGGAGTTTCTGAATCAAGATGAAATTAGTTTGCCCTAAGTGCCACTGGTTTTAACAGAGGCTAACCCGGCACATATCACTTTCATGCACCAATTGAAAGTTATGATTGTACTGATAATAACATTGCTTTGCCGAGGTGCTGTCAAGTTTTTGGTTTACAGGAAGTGATAGGGAGGTAAGGCTTCTCCAAGTTTTACTTCCCAGTGAGGGCAAGTTTGCTGTAATGTCTGATATTTTTCCAACAGTAAGGGGTCGTTTTGGCGACTCGCTAAAACATAAATTCGCCCTTCCCGTTCTGGGGTAGGTTCGACTATTGTGGAGGGGTATGTTTGGCTGGCGAGTAGGCAAGCTTTTTCCCACTCTGTTGCTTGGGCGTTTTGAAAATCTTGGATTTGTTGATATCGCTGCTTTTTAGCTAGAAAATACTGTCTTCCTCCTGTTTCTGAGGGTGTGGCTGGTTCTGGGGGCAACAGAGGTGTAAATTTTAAGCTATATTCGCCTTTGCCCTTGAGCTTTTCTAATTTTTCTAGGTATTGCTGACTGTGAGCTTTTAGGTGATTTTCTAAGCTGGCTGTGGAGGCGAAGCAAGTCCCAAAGCGTAAGGGTAAAACTGAAGTTTGCTCAAATACTTGACAAATAACACGATCGTGAGTTAACACTGCCTGCATTAAGCGATCGCTGTCTTGTTCTAAGGATTCTACGGATATTTCTGGTTCTACTATAGCTGATAGGCGATCGCTACTGAAAATCTGCACTTCTCGCTCAATTCCACTAGGTAATTCTAGAGGGTTGGCAGGGGTTTTGAGCAGGGCGTAAGTGTGAAGGTTATGCTGAGGGAACTCCACAAGGCTATATTAAAATAGTATGATATGATTTTAACACCTGCGGTAATCAGTGTCTACTGATTTAGTTATTTAGCAGAGAAATTATTGTCAGGTGGATGCTGCTATCATCTCATCGGATTAGAAGAAATATCGTCACGGTAGCACGAACCCTACGGCTATAAATAAAATAGGAGTTGTTTATGTCTTTTCTTCGCTCACGCGGTAAGATCGCACCCAAGATTAGCACGATGCCTCGACCTAAAACTGAGGCTTCTATGCAGCTAGAGCTTTACAAGTTAGCGATGGAAAAGCAGCGGATTCAACAAGAATTGTGCCACTTGGAACAACGCAAACAACAATTGCAGTTACGCCTGATTGTGGTTAATAAGGAGATTGTTGAGGCTGAACAAAAAACTATTGAATTGCGTCATGGTGTGCCTGATTCACCTCAGTTGGCAACTCCTATTCATACTAAAACTATTGCTGAATCAAAAGATTTAGATACTTTTTACCTAGAATATTAATGTTAGTAGTTAGTGGTTGATTGTTAGTTGTTAGTTGTTAGTTGTTAGTTGTTAGTTGTTGCTTGTTAGATATAGGTGTGTCAGAAGCTTGATAATTATTTTCTCAATCAATAACCAGGTCTGACGCACCCTAACAATACTCCCAATTAGCCATTAGCCATTAGCCTCTTCTTCATTAGCCATATCTTCCATTTCCTGTATTTTGATTAACAGTGCTTCTTCCTGTTCCTCAAAGTCTTCTTCGGAAACCTCGCCTAAATCGAAAGCTAGCTGTAAAGCTAATAATTGTTTACCCAAATTTTCAGTCTCATTAAGTTCAGAATCAACCCGTTCTTGAATTTGTTCGCCAATCCACATTATGCCACTAATTGGGCCTAATACGGGAAGAGTCAATAAATCAAAAAGCATAAGTTTTTCTCCAATTTAACTAAGTTGAGCAAAGGTATAAGGTGCAGTAAAATTGTTGTAGCGAATTCGCAATCTATCGCCAAATTTTAGGTCTATTTTTTCTACAGTTTCACCAAACTTAGGTTCGCTTTCCCAAGGAATCAAAAAAGCTGCATTATAAATCATTCCTTCTCTGAGCATAGCACTTTCTATTACTTCCACAGCCAAATAATTTAACTCACTCCGAAAAGCCTGAACTACTGTTTCCTTCCGACGTTCTAAAGCAGCCTCAATCATTTGACCAATTTGGATGATTTGATCCATACTCAGCGCTTGACCTTCCAAGGAATCCCGTTTTTCTTTTAAGCTTGGATTTGATTGCATTAAGGCTTGCAATTCAATATTACTATCCCAAAATACTTTAACACTAACTTCTTGCAATCCTGTTAATTTTTCAAATAATTCTTTGAGTTGAGTTTGATAAGGGTTAGTTAGCTGTTCTGTCACCGCCTCCCAAGTTTTTATTACCATCCCAAAACGCAGAGGTAAAAGTGTGCGGAAACCTGCTGACATTGCTTCTTCTAAAACTTTTTCGTGACTTAGCAAGTGGCGGCGCGAAGCTAGGTATTTTTCTTGGGTAGCTTGGGAATACAAGAAGGTAAAACCGTCCAAATTTTTACTATGAACTGGTTTTTGGTCGAGTCCTTTTAAGTTTAAATTGCAAGGGCCAGGAGTCGGGAAAATTCCGTAAAGGTAGAAGCCGCAATCCATAAAGTTTGCCAAAATAAGTAGCTATATTTAATTAACCGTTAACCGTTAACACTTTGCCGTTAACAGTTAACCGTTAACCGTTAACTGTTAACATTTTGCCGCTGTTCTGCTAGCCGCTCATAAGCTGTGCTAAAATGAATTGTAGTAATTTGAATAGCACTCGCATCTGCTAAACTTTGGGCGCGGTAGCAACGGATGGCTTCAACTGCGGCTTGATTGCTAAAAAGTGCTAAATCTGCACCGTTCCAACCTTCGGTTAAAGTTGCCCAATATCCCAAATCTACTCGATCTAAAGGTCGGTCTTGATTGTGTATTTCTAAAATTGCTAAACGATTTTCTAGATTTGGTAAGTCTACCTTTAATTGTAAATCTAAACGACCGGATCTGAGTAAGGCGGGGTCGATAATTTCTGGGCGGTTAGTAGCGCCTATTAGCAGAACATTTGAGATGTGATGAAGTCCATCTAATTCTGTTAATAATTGTCCCACTACGCGATCGCTTACGCCGGAATCCCCGCTATGACGACCCCGCGCGGGGGCTAAACTGTCAATTTCATCGATAAATACGACGCAGGGGGAGGCTTGACGGGCTTTGGTAAATAATTCTCGCACGGCTTGTTCCGATGCGCCTACCCAACGACTGAGTAATTCTGGCCCGTTGACGCAGATAAAATTTGCCCTAGCTTGGGAGGCGACTGCTTTTGCG
>DATGYA010000675.1:0-5632 GCA_035298405.1 Kamptonema sp.
ACTTACTAAGTTAATGTCAGGAAGTCCCAAATTACGCGGCTGAACTACTGCTGACTTTAAAGGTCTTTGCAAATCGGCAAGGATTAACTCACCAAATCCAGGCCTAAAATTTCCGCTTTGAAAATCATAATAAGACTCAAGACTTCCATACCGAATCAACTCGTCTCTCCATCTCACGGTAACAGGAGAATTGCCGTATAAAGTAGTGGCGATAAGAGGTAAATTTAGCCCTGTCACTTTAGCGGGGTAGATTTTTTTAGCGCCAAAAGTAACAGGAGGATCTTCAGTTGAGCTTTCAGGGGACTTGTGAACAATACTTCTTTCTTCTATAAACCAAGTAAATTCAATAGAACTCGTTAAAAACGCTTGACATTGCCCAGGCAGTACGCCATCTAAATTAGTTCCGGCGCTATAATCAATAAAATCGCCCGGAGTTGAGGGACTTACCATACTAGCTATAACTTGACCTACTGTAGAAAAACAGCCAAGGCATTTATATAATTTATCTTCACCGTTGTAATAAGTCATAATAATTAAAACAAGAAATATTACAAAGGATTTCTTTTTAGTTGGCCAAGGATAGGGAAGCTAGCTGTACTTACTCTAAACCATTTAGAGAGCTTACCATTTTCAATTAATCCGTTGCCAATTAACTGCTCTTTAAAGCTAACAAATAATGGATATGCGGAATTGGAAAGATATTCCCGGTATGCTGGAGCAGTTGATGTAGAGTGTCCAAAACCTGTAGAGGGCATGATTCGTTCTGCTCTTGCGTGTCTGTCAAACTTATTGTCTAAATCAAAAATCATTGCTTGCCTCTCGTTTAGTTTAGTGACAACCCCTTGAGGTAAAACAGTGTTCAAAGGGTCGTATTGCCTGGGAGATTCTTGCAGTTGGTAGTGAATCCAGTCCATATCAGTCCAATCTGATTGACTTTTATAAAACACAGGCGCAAGTTGATTTATATTTTGGAGGCTGTAATCAATTATTTGTATCAGCGCTGGCAATCCGCCAAAAGTAGCGTAATGAGTTTGTGGGTCAGCTTTTGGTATATAATTAGGAGTTAAATAGTTGTTTGAAATATTTTCGGTCCTGTAATCAGCTATTAAAAATTTATTGTTAAACTCGTTATCTAAACTGGCAGCAGTTAATGCAATATTTTCGCCTTTATTGTACTTTTGTGACGCTGTAATTGTAGGATTTGGGTTCTCTTTTGTTGGTAGTTTGACAATATATGATTGACAACAGCTAAAGCAATCCTTGACTATACGAGGATGAACATCCGGCCCCCAAGGATTTAAAGGCCAAAAACTTCCAGATGTCCTAATTTGATATAGACCTACACTTCTATCGCTAGGGTCTAAGCCTAGCCTTCGACTAACAAAATAGTCTGACCCATAGATGTCTTCTTGCCTACTACCAAAACCCATATTAGCTAACCGAGGACGGACAGGAAGAGTTAAAGGTTCTTCCCAAAGCCTTTCTCCTCCATATAAAATATCAATATACGCAAACTCTTTGTCTATTGATAAGGTGGCGTGAGGACATTCTAAACTGAAAGGGTCAGATCCAAAGCTTCCTCCTGCGAATCGGCCATGAGTAAGTAACACAGCTTGATTTTTTCCTGATTCAAATGCTGACCCCGTGTTCATACTGCCGCCGCCTAATACAGAGATTGTCTCAACAATTGCTGCAAACTCAAACGGCAATTTAATCTCAATTGGCTCAAGATTCTCTTTGCAGATTTTAAGCCAAATTTCAGCTTTTCTCCCGTAGGAATTACTAAGAAATCTAGAAGTATTTGCAGGGGGTGCTGGTGGGTATCCTCCACCGTTAGGCAGTTCGCACCCATAAGGATTTGCGGAACCTAGTTTTGTTACACTTCCAGCAATTCCCCAGTAAGTTCTAAAAGCTTCAAAATAACTTTGAGCCATTCCTGCGTGTTCTAAATGTCCACGCCAACAAACAAACATTCCGTCTGTTCCAATATAACCACTAGGGTTGCTTCTATCAATTACTCCATAATAAGGGGCGGCGTCACCACCCCAAAACCATTGGTCATTTTCTATTGAAGCTCCACACTCTGTGGCAGCGTTCATAGCGGAAGATTCAATATTTACCCAAGAAGAAGACGCACAGCCTGAATACTGCGGGTCTGGCCATCCAAACTGAAACCAACTACTCCCAGTGTAAAGCCACGGATTTTGGTTGGACTCAGGATTATACCAAGAAGGAAAACTAACTGGAACTTGATTTGGTTCTGTTGGAGATGGAGAATTTTTAACATAACTCAGAAAATTTACGGAAGCGTAATCTTGCATCCCCCTCCATTTCTCAATTCTTCCTGCATAGCCAATTCTTCCTCCTAACTCAGGAAAAGACTCCCTTAAGTGTTTGGTTAAAGGCCCTAGACCCATCTGTTCACTAGGAAAAATAGCAGATACAATCCCTGCTCTATTTACTTCCATACAATATCCTGGGCCTGAATCGGTGATGCTGCCTGCTGAAGGATGAAAAGGTGGCCCATTGACCTGTACTATTCTCCCATCTGTTAACGCATCGGCTGGGTTGCCAATATAAAACCAAATGGTAATATTGTCGGCTGAGTTTGTTCCTGCGACTGCATCATCTTTTGCGGCCCCGCTACCAACACCGCTAGGAGTGATTAATCTATCTGGCTTTAATTTATTATCTATAGCATCTTGTGCGGTTGCATAATCCCCAAGTTTGTCAAATCGTTGTCGAGCCACATAGGCGTAGCTATTTGTTACTGAACTTGCATAGCCTGATACAAAATCCCAACTCGTCTCATCACCCGTCGCTGCGCCGTTATCTGTAAGATTCTCTGTATTTGGTTTGACGCGAGAATACAAAAAGCAGACAGTACAGGGCCATATTTCTTCGTCTTTTTTCGGAGGCTTTTTGGGGTTTTTCTTGGATACTTGCCGCGTCGTTGTCTCCGAGGTTTTTACCGCCGCATTCGGAGAAAGCGCAACAAAGCTACCATCATCAACTTTTAGCAACTGCACGTCTCCTGGCGGGCAATCGTTAGCGCATTTTGCCTGCACTACACGAGGCTGTCCCGGCAGCGGATTGGTGACTACTACCTCAACCATGCCGCCCGCCCTGCCGCCGGAATTGGTACGCCCGATCGGGAATTGCTGCAACTGACCAACTATTTCCGCTTGCTTCTTGGCGATATCCTTCTGGTTGGTCATAGTTTGTCGGGAGGGCGATCGTGGTAGAATAAGATTGAGCCGATTGGGTGCTATCAACACCCGCTTATCATCGGCCATCACCTAAGAGGACTAGGCGAATATGACAAATTTAACACGATTTGACCAAGACGGTATTGAGTTAGTAATTGACACAGCGACAGGCGCTGCTTATGCTACGCAGTCAGGCTATGCACGAATGAGTGGTAAAGACCGAACAACAATTGTCAGGCGGTGTAAAGGGTGTGAACGAAACACACTAAAAACCGCTGAAGTTGAGACAGCGGGCGGGATTCAAGGGTGTGAGTTAATCCCGGCTAACGTGGTGTTTAAATGGTTGATGAGAGATAACGTTGAATTGGCTGAGATGATGGGCAGTGTCGGTGCTACCGTCTACCTCCACCAACTAGCAGGCTACAAAATCAGCAGCAGCGCGATTGCACCTACTTCCCCCGCACTACCTCAAACATACGTTGAAGCGCTTAAGGCGTTAGTGCAGGCAGAGGAGGAGAAAGAGCGATTAGCACTTGAAAACTCCCTACAGTCGGCTCAAATTGATGAACTAGAGGAAGATATTGATCGGCTGTCAGAAATTACTGATGAGCTATTTGACTACTCATCCATCATCCGCATTGCAAAACTCAACAACGTTAATGAAAAAACTTACAACTGGCGAAAACTGAAGGCAGCGTCAAAGATCAAGGGAGTTGATGTCAAAAACTCACCTTGCCCGCGCTATGGCGTTAAAAATCTCTATCACAGAGACGCATGGAAAGCAGCTTATCCTGGCGCGGTGCTACCTGAAGTTAGTGGATTAGCTACGGCTTAACACCAACCAACAAAACCTTGAGAATTAATAGCTAGAGTTTTATTTACTCTAGCTATTCCTGTGTCTAATAAATCCTAATTGTCAAAATTTCAGTCTGAGGATTATAAACATACTCACCCGGCAACAGATTGGTATAGTCTTCAGCTACTTGGTAGATGTTGCCGCCAATTTCAACGTAATTCACCTGTGCAAATTCCGGGGCGCTGATAGTCGCGTAACCATTATCAATAACTAGCGGAGTGCTTTGTTCGATCGTCCGCCCGCTCCCATAATCCAAAATACACAACCGCGCTCGGTGTTGTGGCAAAATTGGATTAAATACCCGGCAAACGATCGCCCCCAAAGATTGCAGCGGCGTCGGTTCCGTTCTTAAATTTAAATTGTGTATTTTAAACAATGGTTACAGCCCGCTCAAACTATACATATTCTCCTACTACACCCGGCGGTTTGCCAATAGCCGCACCCGGAAATCTTCTTGCCGCGCCACCGCCGCCGATCGGCTCAAGTATTCGAGTATTGGGTTCTAAAAAGATTCTTCGCACCAATTATGTGCCGGAACCCTACCCGCAATTCCTGAATCTAGTCCCAATTTTGGCGGGTACAATCTCCTGGTCAGAAACTTTTGAGTCTGAACCCAGCGGCTCTATAGACTTTAAGACAGGCTGGGAAAACCGATATTTGGTGTGCCAACTGCTGCACGTTGGCGTCTCGATCGAACTGTTTGGCATTGGGTTTCGGGTGAGTGACCTGCGGATGATCGAAGTGCCTCGGAGCAAATCATTGGGCCCGATAATTGTGGTTTCCGTCTCGCTTTCTGGCGCTCATGGTTGGGCATCAGAGGACGTGCCGCTAGTGATTAAGGATTTTGACAATACAGAGACAGGGGAACGCTGCGATCCGACGGCAAATAAGTCTAAGGACGTGCGGATGCGATCGCAATATCTGAGTTTGGCACAGATTGCAAGTCGATCTGGCGGTAGCTACTCAGGATTTCCCGGTAAAGTAACAGTCCCGAACGACGCGGGGCCCGACACTACTACCAACTTTATGACTGAGCTGGATGCTCGACTGCGACAAAATGGCTGCTTTAAAGTATTGTCAGAACCAAGTCGAATTCGGGCTAAACGCTGGGATAGTACCCCGACTTGGCAGATTCCAGAAAGCGATTTGCTCAAGGAGGTAACGCGGACTTTTTCTGGGGAATTGCGCCGATCAACAAATTTATCCGATCGGCCTTTCCATTTTTTCCCGTTGGGCGAACAAGTTCCTGATTTAATCCCACCATTCGGCACGATGCCACTGGTGCGAGAAGACTTGAGTAAATATTTACACTCAGAGCATTACTTCCCCAAGGCAGAAATCACAGGCTTGTTTCTTGATGACAGCAAGCTGGAAGCAAAGCGGGCGGGGGAAACTACAAAGATCAGCAGATTTTACGTCAATCCTGATGAGCAAACCCAAAACAATACGTCCGATCGGGCACAATGGCGGCGGCGAACCCGAAAAGAGGAAACAACCGAGTCTGACCCCAACGCTTCTTCCCCTCCTTCTGGTTTAGGCGTAGTCAAAACCACTTCGATTAATTTCT
>DATGYA010000676.1:0-10753 GCA_035298405.1 Kamptonema sp.
ATATAAATCCGACCTATGTCTCCATCTGTCTCGCTATGTCCTGCAAAAAAAATAATATCCCAAGGCTGTTCCCACAACTTGTCATTAATTTCATGATGTTTGGGTTGATCTAGAAAAACCACCTCTGCATTGCGCAAGCTTTCTAGTAGCTGCTTGTCTTTTTCAACATCAATGTTTGTGCTACAACCGAGAATGGCTAAAATTCTGACTTTAGATTTTGCAGCTATTTTCGGTAATAGTCTTGGCATTTTACACTCTAGGGAACTGATAGCAATGTTAGCGGCAGGGTAGCTGTCCATAAAATCCCATAACTCCAAGGGAAGTTTCCGCAAGTTATTGTCTTCGGTGCGAATCAGTAGTCGCACTTGGTCAGTCGGGATTAGTTCTCGTAGTAGTCCCGTGTCAATTTTACGAAACTGCTCGGATTTTAGCCATTGATTGATGGGATTGCGGAGTTTTTCTCCTGATTGGCGACTTTCTTGGAGGCGAGTAGAGAATGTATCTTGGTTAGTAGAGCTGGAGTTAATATTGTGGGTAGCAGATTTGGGTGTAATTCGGCTAGCTAACCCCAATTCCCCGTATTTGCGCCAATGCTCATGGATGGCGATCGCTAATTCTGGATTTGGGGGCAAACTTCCTCTGATTTGGATGAGCGTGCGATCGCCTTCTTTAATTTCCAGGAAAACTCGAAAACCCCCTATTACCATATCCCCGTCAAAAATGAGGTGAACTACTTTCTCCATCATCACTCGCCTCTCTGCTAGTTTGCTATTTAGGATAGCTGAGTTTTAGGGCGATCGCGCATTTTGGGCTAATCTAACTTTCCCCATCAAGGCTGAACCGGTGTACGATGCTGACATCACCCAAAGCTACTTTAACACTAAACTCTTCATCTGCATAGCCACTAAACTTCAATTGCATATTTTTGCTACTTTTCGTTGCAACACTTTGCATAACGGACTTTCCTTGTTCATCAAGCACCATTAACTTTAAATCCAGTGGTAAGTAAATTTGCGGTTTAACAGCGTACAGCTCCACAAAAAAATCCATTTCCTGTTCTTCGCCCGCCGCTAACCCCACAATTATTGCTACCTGAGCGTTGGCCTCTTCCAACTGAAGCAGCTTACCTCCCATTGCTGTATTGTCCTGCTTTTTGAATTTGATAGGAGTAAGGCTTCTGAAATTCAAACTCGGTGCTGTTTGCGGCGGTGATAACAACGCTTCTATTGCTTCTACGGTTTGCCAGCCAGCCTCCAAAAGACCTCGCAGCCATCTACTCACGTATGGCGGTATGTCAGGTTCAGTCTGAGGTTCGCTCACAACTTCTAGGAAATCTTCGAGCGATCGCCACTGATTTAAAGGCATCTTTTCTCCGGTCACATTTCTCACAAATCCTATTAAATTTGCCTCTTTCATAGATGCCGATAACTGCACAGCAATGTAACCAATTCTATCACTCCCAACCTCTGCTGGAACTTCCACAATATCCGAATCAGACAGCACAGCTCTACACTCTAATTTGCCCAAATCTTTAATAGTTAAATCTGCTGTATCTAGCAGAGTTCGCATTACAGGATTCCAGCTATCGCTAACTTCTAAGTCTGTTTCAATTCCCATGCACTGACAGTAAAAATTTACTGCCAACACCGCCAAGGTATTGCGATAAACTTGTTCGCCTTTTTCTGGATTTGGTTGCTGGTGGCGGAAAAGTTCTGCTTGTTTGCGAAATTTGGATGTTATATTCACGGTAAAAGTCAAATCCTCTGTTGTCTGGTTGATTTCTAACATTTTCATTTTGTTTCCTTGTTTACTTATTCAAATATAGCCTAATTCTTGGAGAAAGTTCTTTGAGGCTCTTTCGGTAGAACCCGTTTAGTGTTGATATTGGTACTTCCAATTCTGCTGAGATAGTTTTCCATTTTTCTCCCCTTATTTTCCGCATTACCAAAAGTTGAAAATTCACTTCGGGATACTTAGGGTGACGCAGGTTTTTACAAAGCTGTTCCGGGTCATTTTCTAAGTATTCCCAAAGCATCTCTAATAACAGAGGTTCCTTTTCAAGTTGTTCTAGATTACTCGGATCTAGTTGTTCTATTTTTACATTAGGAGGGCCGAATATGTGACGGATTACGTCATTAAAAAAACGCTTGGAGAGGAGAAAATTTACCCATCTCATCACTGGACCTCTTTCAGGTTTGTATTGGTCAATTTTCTGGCAAATATAAAGGAGGAGATCCTGGATGACTTCTTCATAGATTTCCTCATATCGCTCGCCAAATATATATCGGTGAGAACGCGAAAGTCTACCAGATTTGATAATTTTGTCAACTAGCTTTGTTAAAGCCTTCTGTCTCTCTTTACTCTTATATGGATGACCCTGAGCTTCTATTGCCAGCATCTTCATTTCCTCATCTTGCAATCTGTTTTGTTCTCGGTCGAACATCAAGTCTCCTTTATTGGCCGTAGATGTCTTATAAGTCTCTACTTATGTGTCGGGGTTCAGGGGCGATTTTTACGCCGAAGGCCTTTAATTGTTACAAATCTTCATATTTAGCCGCGAAATCAGATTAGGTAAAGTTTTGTGAATAAAGGCGGGATCTAGCATAAAATTTGAGTGCGCCTCCAGATAGATATTTTGAAGGTCACAAGCCCGAGTATCATATAACTGGACTTAGACAAAATATGACCGGAAAATAGGCTCAAATCCATTCACAGTAATAGTTTAAGGTGGATTTATGCTTTTTCTGGTTGTGACTGGGATCGCGCTTTTGAGATTTTTGATAATCGTAATAGTTGTGAATTGGCTTATCAAAATTCTGAAAAGGGATAAGCTGTGTAGCAGTTAGAGCGCCGATCTACGCAAATAATCCCGCCACCGACACACTAAAACCAGGTAACAAAGAACTGGTTAAATTATCTTCTTTAAACAAAGTCATGGCTAGTTTCAAAATCCCATTTTCCCGGCGGTAAACCTCAACTTTTTGCTGTATTCGGTCAAAAATCCAATATTCCCGCACACCTTGAACTGAATATAATTTTAACTTTGATTGCCGATCGCGTTTTTCATTTTCCTCACCCGGAGACATCACCTCTACTACCAACTCCGGCGCACCAGCTAAATGTCCAGACTCATCTAAAATTTCTGCTAAACGCTCATTACTTACCCAAACCACATCTGGAATCACATTATCGGCATCTGTAAAAATAATACCTGGTACCTGGACAGCCTTACCTAACTGAGTCTGTCTTGACCAAATAGTTAACTCAACGCAAATATTGTTAGCAATATTTTGATGTTCCCAGTGTGGTGTTCTTGTCACGACTAATTCTCCTTCGACGATCTCATAACGGTTGCCATTATCGGGTAAGAATTCTAAATCAGCACTTGTCCAGCGGACTTTTTCTGTAGTTGACATAGCTTTTACTCAGCTCTATTTTGGCTCTATTCTGTTTCGATTATAGATTAAGGTTTGCAATCAACTTAGCTTTAGTATCATCTCAGCTAAAAGCGATCGCCTGGTTAAAAAAATTAAACCAAAGCGATCTATAATGTATGATTCTAGACTAAAGGGCGAACGATGGGACTCGAACCCACGAGATGGTGGTACCACAAACCACTGCCTTAACCACTTGGCTACGCTCGCCACTACATTTTTTACTATAGCACTTCCTTTCCCAGAGATCCATAGTTAAGGTAAAAATATTTTCCCCTATCTTTTGCCCTACCATGCTCTACTGTATCACCCCCGGATGCCAAAGCCCCAAAAACGTAGATACAGCCGAATATTGCCAGAGTTGCGGTTCCCGCCTTCTACTCCAAGAGCGTTATCGTCCTATGCAGCTTATTGGTCAAGGCGGCTTTGGCAAAACTTTTTTAGGAGTCGATGAACAAATTCCCCTCAAGCCGCGCTGCGCCATCAAGCAATTCTCTTTTCCTACTCAAGATGCCGAGAGCTACAATACGGCCGCTAGGCTTTTTCGTCAAGAGGCTCTGCGCCTCAACCAACTCGGTCAACACCCGCAAATTCCCCAATTGCTGGGGCACTTTGAACAAAACGGTAGACTTTATTTAGTTCAAGAGTTTATTGAAGGGCCGACTCTCTCCCAAAAGTTGCGCCAAACTGGGGTTTTTAGCGAGGCTCAGATTTGGGAACTGCTGCGGGATTTATTACCTGTAATCGCATTTATTCACCAACATTCTATCATTCACCGTGATATAAAACCGAGCAATATTATCAGCCGCAACAGTGATGGTAAACCAGTATTGATTGATTTTGGTGTGGCTAAAGTAGTTGCAGACACGGCTCTAATTCGCACGGGTACGATTATTGGTTCTCCTGAATATATGGCTCCTGAGCAAACGCGGGGAAAAGCGATCGCAGCCAGCGATCTTTTTAGTTTAGGTGTTACCTGTATTCATTTAATGACAGGTGTTGCTCCCTGGGATATGTACGATATGACCCACGATCGTTGGGTGTGGCGGGACTTTTTACCTACTAGCATTAGCACTAACTCTTTAAGCATTCCCCCCAAGCAAGCTCACCTTGGGCAAATCTTAGATAAATTACTACAACATTCTCTTAGCCAGCGCTACCAATCGGCTGACGAAGTTTTAAAAGCTATGATTATGATTCCCAAGGTAGCTATCAATAAGCCTCCTAAAATAATAAAATCAACACTGACAGCATCTCCATCGACTAACACACAAATTCGTCGTAGTTTCCTAGCCAGAATTATGCCTTGGTCTGTGAAACCGACGAATGACAATCTATCTTCAGCAGTAGGAGTTGACTATACTAAGCTGCAACATTTATTAGCCGCACAAAAATGGAAAGATGCGGATATGGAAACTTGGATAGTTTTGTCTGAAGCTTTGGGTAAAAGAACTAAAGGCTACATCCACCCTAATGAAATTGAAGATTTACCTTGTACAGATTTGGAGACTATTAATCAATTGTGGGTAAAGTACAGCGGCGGGCAATTTGGCTATAGCATACAAACAGAAATTTATCATAGCGTGGGCAGTGATTACGCAAAATTTTGCGATCGCGTCGGCTGGCTCACCTATAATCCTCATAATCCCTCTCAAAGTCTAAACTTTAGCCGAACTGCACCGCCGGGACATTTGCCATCGCGGATGTGGGTAACAGGTTTAAAATGGTGGCGGCATACTGAAGTAATGGCTGCCAAGCTCAGCAAATGTGGGTTATATTCTACGCCTCAATTTTCATCTCAAATCTAACTAAAGTCTTAAATTTATCGCCGCGATCGCAACTCTATCTTATTGCAGATTGCTCCTGAATATTAGATGTATCTGGCGGCTGACGTACAACCAGATTACTTACCGGACAATATATTTCAAAGCTATAAATAGCGCGGTTGAGAAAATCCTTCTCAACAAGTAAAGAATTAGCAAAAGCAGACGCGACATAAAGGAGGAATTGAGCCTTGTTTTTTCACAAAAAAGAGCTAATGTACACGGTGAAGATTGACGAGCCTAATCCTCGTTTTGCCCAATTATTGCTAGAACAATTTGGGGGAGCCACCGGAGAATTAACAGCAGCTTTGCAATACTGGGTGCAGTCTTTTCACTGTGAAAATCCTGGGATTCGGGATATGCTCCAAGATATTGCCCTTGAAGAGTTTAGTCATTTAGAAATGGTGGGTAAACTCATTGAAGCTCACACCCAAAAAAGCGATCAAACTGAAGCTTTTAAGAGTACGCTGTTTGCCATACGTGGCGTGGGGCCACACTTTTTAGACAGTCAAGGTCAAGCTTGGACAGCATCTTATATCAATGAAGGCGGTGATGTTGTCCGCGATTTGCGTGCTGATATCGCTGCGGAAGCGGGAGCTCGCCAGACTTATGAAGAGTTGATTAAGTTGGCACCAGATCAAGGTACAAAAAATACCTTGGTATTTCTGCTGACTCGCGAGATTTCTCATACCAAGATGTTTATGAATGCGCTCTCGTCGATGAATAAGCTCACAGATCCGATGTTCGGAAATATTCAGCCGGATCAGACTGTGGATCTTTACTTCAATTTGTCTACTAATGGCAAAGACGAGCGCGGTACTTGGAATTCTGAGCCTGATTTCCGCTATGTGGCCGATCCTACACCGAAAGGTTAAGTTGATATAGCAATCTTAAATGCTTCGTGAATTTATGTTTTCACGGTTCAGAATAGGGCTTTAGCCCCTCTCTTGTAGTGGAAGAGAGGGGCTAAAGTTTTACTAACAAGTTGGAAAAATGTTATAATCACTTGAAATCCCATTTAGGGATAACAATAAAATTGGTATAAAAATTGCGATCGACTTATTTGTTAGTTGCTCACGGTAGCCGCGATCCTCGACCACAACTAGGTTTGGAAAAGTTAGCCCAACTGTTGTCTGAACGTTTGACACAGTTGGCGAATTCTGCTATTAACCCGCCTGTGGTAGGTAGTTGTACGCTGGAATTTGGGCCAAATTCGCTGCACGAACAAATTTGCCAATTTGGGGAATATACGCTATCCCTTGGCTTGAAGGAAGTACAAGTGCTGCCATTGTTTTTATTGCCAGGGGTTCATGTTAAGGAAGATGTTCCAACAGAGGTGGCGATCGCGCAACAGTTATTGGCACAAAAGCTGACAATTAATTTGCGATCGCATTTAGGTTCCCAGGTAGCTGGTTTAACTGATTGGGTGGCGAGAGAAATGGCATCCGCTAAAACTTCAAAGTGGATTTTGCTATCTCACGGAAGTCGCCGCACCAATGGAAATTTGCCAGTTGAGGAAATAGCTGCTAAAGTTAACGCGGTGACTGCTTATTGGTCTGTAATGCCGAGTTTAGAAGAAAAAGTTGCAAGTTTGGTTCATAGTGGACATCAGAAAATAGGGATTGTGCCTTACTTTTTGTTTGAGGGGGGAATTGCAGATGCGATCGCGCAAACTCTGCAACAGCTAAAACAGCAGTTTCCACTAGCAAGATTTCATCTAGCACACCCTCTGGGAGCAAGTGTAGAGTTATCAAATTTGATTCTGGATTTAATTGAGAAATGAATCTAAAAAATGCTAATAAAAAGCAGAATAACTGTTTAGGAAAAGTCTATTTAGTCGGTGCAGGCCCAGGAGATCCGGGTTTAATGACGCTGAAAGGTAAAACAATTTTAGAATGTGCTGATACTGTCGTTTACGATGCTTTAGTTAGTCCCCAAATTCTGGCGATGATTAATCCGCAGGCAGAGCGAATTGATGCTGGAAAACGCAGGGGTAGACATTCGCTATTGCAAGAGGCGACAACTCAGTTATTGATAGAAAAAGCTCAAGAAAATGCCATAGTTGTGCGGCTTAAAGGCGGCGATCCATTTATTTTTGGGCGCGGTGGCGAAGAGATGGAAGAGTTGGTGAATGCTGGTGTACCCGTTGAAGTGGTGCCGGGAGTAACTTCGGGTATTGCCGCACCTGCTTATGCCGGAATTCCTTTGACTCACAGGCTTTACAGTTCTTCGGTGACGTTTGTAACGGGTCACGAGATGGCGGGGAAGTATCGGCCAGAGGTGAATTGGAGTGCGATCGCGCACGGTTCAGAAACGATCGTCATTTACATGGGAATTCACAATTTAACTTATATTGTTGACCAATTGACAGCAGCAGGATTAAGTGGGGAGACTCCAATTGCTTTAGTGCGATGGGGTACGCGGCCCGAACAGGAAGAATTAATCGGCAATTTGTCCACAATTTGCGAAAAAATGAAGGCGGCTGAGTTTGCTGCTCCTGCGATCGCAGTTATTGGTAATGTCGTCAAACTCCAGACTCTACTGAGTTTTTCCAATAAAAAGCCCCCGGTCAAACTTGACTGAGGGTAGAAAAATTATCAGGGTGCATCTACTATGTTTGAAGTATAACACCCCTGAAGGGTATTACCCCTCATAGCAACCCCAAAATCAGCCAAATTAGATATAAATAAGTTATATATTTTGGCTAAAAGATTAGTAAAACGTCTATGACTACCAGATTTGTACTTACTAACCGTTAGGGCGAAGCCTTCGCGGGGTAAAATTAGGGGTCTGAGCTGTCCGAAAGCTTAACCCTAGAAATCTCAACTCTAAAATCGACCTGTGCTAGACCTCAAACTGATCCGGGAAAATCCACAAGCTGTACAGGAAAGCCTCAACCGCCGAGGCGGAGACTATGACATCGAGCCGATTTTACAATTAGATCGGCAGCAGCGGGAGTTGGAAGGGAAGCGATCGCAACTTCAAGCCCGCAGCAACGAAATCGGCAAACTCGTCGGTCAAAAAATTAAATCAGATCCCAATGGCACCGAAACTCAAGCATTAAAAGCAGAAGGCAACCAAATCAAAGCAGAATTAAGCGAACTCGAACCCCAAGAAAAAGACCTAAAAGCTCAAATACACGCTTTATTATTGCCACTGCCCAACTTACCCAGCGAGTCCACACCCATCGGCAAAAATGAAGAAGAAAACATCGAAGTGCGGCGCTGGGGCGACGAATACCTGCCCACAAATCCTAATATATTACCTCACTTTGAAATCGGCGAAAAACTAGGAATTCTTAACTTTGAGCGAGCAGTTAAAGTTGCTCAACCTCGCTTTGTAGCCTTAATGGGCGCAGGCGCAGCCCTAGAAAGAGCTATCATTCAATTCATGCTCGATCGCCACACAAAAGCAGGCTATGTAGAAGTCATCCCCCCATTTTTAGTTAACAGCGAATCCCTTACAGGTACGGGTCAATTACCCAAATTCGCCGAAGAAAGCTTTAAATGCGAACAAGACGATTTATGGCTGATTCCTACTTCAGAAGTCCCAGTAGTTAACCTCTATCGAGATGAAGTGCTAACAGCGGAACAGTTACCAATTTATCACTGTTCTTATACGCCTTGTTTTCGCCGGGAAGCAGGCAGTTATGGCAAAGATACTAGGGGATTAATTCGACTGCATCAATTTAATAAAGTAGAATTAGTGAAACTCGTACATCCCAGCACCTCGGAAGCAGAACATCAGAAATTAGTGCAGGATGCAGAAGGAGTTTTGCAAGCATTAAAATTACCCTATCGAGCGATAGAATTGTGTACCGGTGACATCGGATTTAGTGCCACTAAAACCTATGACTTAGAAGTGTGGCTGCCTTCTGCGGGCAAATACCGCGAAATTTCTAGCTGTTCTAATGTGGGTGATTTTCAGGCGCGGCGGGCTAATATTCGCTATAAAGAAACAGGTAAAAAAGGCACTCATTTCGTTCATGCTTTAAACGGTTCTGGTTTAGCGGTAGGGCGCACAATGGCCGCAATTTTAGAGAATTATCAGCAACCTGACGGCACTGTAAAAATACCAGAAGCGCTGCAAGTTTATATGGGGCGAGAAGTGTTGTAAAGCAGTTTGTAGTATAGGTAAAACATCTAAAAATGCCTTATTTAACCGCAGCAGAGGACATCAAAGCACTCATTGCCAAATTTGCCCAAGCTCAAATTCTATGGGTTGATACAGAAATAGCTGACTATAAATTTAACCCCAGATTGTCTTTAATTCAGGTGTTAGCTGACTCTAATGATTTGACAGGAAATACTACTTTCCTGCTAGATGTCTTAGACAAACCAGAATTAGTGCAAACTTTTATAGACCAAATCATGGTCAATCCCGATATTGAAAAGGTTCTGCACAATGCCAGCTATGACATCAGATTTTTAGGCAATGATTATGCTCAAAATGTTACTTGTACGTTAAAACTGGCGAGGAAGATTCCTTACTATATTCTGCCATTACCTAATCGAAAACTTAAAACTTTAATCGAAGCGCTTTGCGGTGTTGCCAATATAGACAAAGAAGAACAGGGCGGTGATTGGGGAAAACGACCTCTGACTGAGAAGCAGCTAGAATATGCCAAGATGGATGTGGTTTATTTAGCTGAAGTCCATCGCCATTTAGGAGAAATATTTAATGAATATTGCCCCGATGCTGTAACGGAAAACTTGACAGCTTTGGGCGAACAATATCAGGAAATAGAGGCTCAGTGGAAACCGCTAGATTCAGAGATTTCTGAGATTAAAGAACGGATGAAAGCAGGAATGCAGGCACAAAAAGTGACTGACAATTCTTATTTTAAACTATCTAGTTCTACGACAATGAAAGTCGATTTTATGACTTTAGCAAATCTGGCAACAAGTCAAGGACTTGAGCTAAATTTTCCAGTAACGCTAACTAAAGAAGTTCAAAAACAGTTAGGTAAATTAATCTCTCATCCATCATTACAAATTGAGGAAATTTCTAGTTTTCGGTTGACTTCTGCTGTACAGCAGCGGCGGAAATCAAAGGAGAAAAGTACACCACCACCAGAAGATGAGGATTTAATTGCATTGGGGGAAAGGCATAGAGAACTTTTGCCTGAGTGGAGGTTGTTAGATTCAGAAGTTGCTCATTTGAAAGAGCGAGTGAAAAATGCAATGATTGTGCAGGAAAAATCGAATACTCCTCATTTTAAATTAGGAAGTTCTTCTATTTTAAAAGTGGATTTTGCGGCGTTAGCGAGATTGGTGCAGTCTGTGGGAATTGAGTTAGATTTTACTGTGAATTTGACTGACTATATTAAAAGACAGTTGGGGGAGGCGATTAATCAAATTGATGTGCAAATTGAGTATATTAATACTTGGCGGATGACGGCTAAGACTGTGGAAGAGGAAGAGGATGATGATGAAATTCCTTTTTAAATAATTTTAAGTAAAAAAATATCACGTTTCCTCTCATTTTTTCTCTAAG
>DATGYA010000677.1:0-2058 GCA_035298405.1 Kamptonema sp.
ATTAAGATATTCTAGCACTGGATATTTAGGAATAAAGGTTAAAACATTTTCATCATTCCAAACTAAATATCGATGGTGAATGTATCCACGCCAATGTGGTGAACCGCCATCTACTCCACGACAGCATTCTGCAACTGGCGAGGGTGTTTCAATATATCCAGCTTTAGCTACCCGCGACGACGGAAGCTCATCTCAGGCGACAAGTTAATTATATCAATAACTTCTGCACTTGGTCAGTGAGAGCCGAAGAATGGGTAAAATGGTTAAGCGGTATCACTGTCACACCTACTGAAATTTTATCGCAGGCTTACCAATACTTAATTCAGGGTGAATATAGTCAGGCGGTGACACTTTACGAACAAGCCATAGAAGATTCGGAAACAATTTCTAACTATTGGTATCTGGGATTAACTTATCTTTTGCAAGGCGAACAAGCACAAGCGCAAGCAACTTGGATGTTTCCTTTGATGAATTGCGAACCAGAACAATTGGAGGAATGGACAGCAGATTTAACTCAAGTTTTGTCAACAGAATTACAGCGATGGGAAAGTTTAGAGAATAGGCAACAAAATACTGAGTTAATTCGACAACAAATTCAAGAAATTATAACAAGTCTAGTTAATTAGATAAGATTAGAATGGGGTAGGCATTCATATTTTACGTATTGTTTACATCGAAAACTGATATGGTGGTTAGTGCGCTCGCTCAATATCTGTGTTATGCTATAGTTATTGACGCGATTGGAATTAATTAGATCGAGGAGGAAATTCTAAATGGGAACCTATTATGGCTTAGGAGTAGTGAAAACTTTTCAAACTAGAACGATCGCTGCATTGACCACCCAAGAATTAGAAAAAGCCGTGAACGAAAGGCTTAATCTTGACCTGTTTGATGTGACCATTACCAATCATCAGTTGCACGGGACACTTAAAGCAAATTTATTCCAAGATAGTGTTGAAGATTTTTTCAGCAAATTGCAAGCAATTGTGACAAGCAGTTCGGTTAAATTCTATTGGGAGGAGTTTGGAAATGATATTGACAAATATCCTTATGAGGATTGCACTCTTAGGTTATCTGATGCTCATAATCATCAGATTACTATCGACATGAGAGTAGTTTTTCTGTTTCTTGAAGGTAAAGTTTCTGCTGAGCAATTTGAATTAGAACCATCCCTGATGAATTGGTTATTTCGACACAGTAATTTTGATAATATCCTAGCCGGAGCAATTATGAGTGATATTATTGGTTGATGCGGTGAATTGTAGAATAGAGGTACAGAGGAGGTACACCAGTGAAAATTGAAATCCAGGGTCAAGATGCTGTGAGCGCTACTGAGGAATTGCTCAGAATTGAAGGAATTCAAGGTAGTTATGAAACAGTTGATGAAGTGGAGCGGGAAGGAACACTAGCTACTATCGCTACGATTGTGGGGATTGCCGGTGGTACGGTGACAATTGCGGATAAGATATATGAATGGTATCAGAAATATCAGAAGTCTAAAGGGGCAAAGGCAAACTTAAGAATTGAGAAAGTTCTCATTGTTGGTTCTAATAATCGTCGTTTGCTGCTCAAAGATGCTACATTAGAGCAGATTCAGCAGATTCTAGAAGATTAGTACAGGAACAATGAAAATCCTTCACATCAGTTTAAGAGAACAGGGCAAGGATTATGCTTCTTTGCGCTACTTTTGGGAAAATCCTGCTGATTACAAAGAACACAGACTGCCTCTGGCTGAAATTAAAGATTTAGGCGATCGAGCAGAAACAGATTACTATACTCGTATCCCTGTGGATTATGCTACTACTGGAAGATCGCTGTACAACTGGTTAGATCGGAGCGATCGCGTTTTAGCTAATGCCTTAAGTCAGTTCCATCGGGAAGGGTTAGTAATTGCGATCGCGACCGATCGAGGACTGGCAAAATTGCCTTGGGAATTGTTGCATGATGGGAATTGTTTCTTAGTGGAGAAAAGACCTGCAATTATTCCGGTGCGGTGGGTGTCTAATGGTCAACCGATCGCGATCGCCAACTCTCCGCAAAATCGACCTCTTAATCTGT
>DATGYA010000678.1:0-2061 GCA_035298405.1 Kamptonema sp.
TCTTGAGCTGCTGTAGCCGCAAATAAACTATTGTTTTGTTTGAGCGCATCTAGAGCTTCAGGTGCACCATCAACACCAACAATAAAAAATTCCGAGCGTTGTGCCTGTTTAGCGCCTAGTTCTGCACCAATAGCACAAGGATCGTTAATTGCAAAAACAGCATCAATTTTGGGAAAAGAAGTGAGCAAATCGCTCATCACTCTCAACCCACCATCGCGGCTACCTTCTGCATTTTGAGTTTTGGAAAGTACCTTAATCCCAGGATATTTAGAGAATACTTTCTCACACCCTTGGACTCGCTCAATCACTGAAGCCACAGGGGGCCCATTGATAATAACAACACTACCTTGACCCTTCAAGCGATCGGCAATATATTGACAGCTTACTTCACCAGCTTGCACATTATTTGAAGTAACTGTCGCATCAACACCTCCATCAGCGGCGGTATCAACTGCAACTATCGGAATTCCTGCTTGCTTAACTTTTTCTACAGCGGGAGCAATGCCTTTACTGTCAGCAGCATTGAGTATAATCATGCTTACTTTCGAGGCAATAAAGTTTTCGATTTGGTTGAATTGTTGATTTAAGTCGTCCCCGCTGGAAACAAGAGTTGTTCTTATATTCTGACCGCCAAGTTTCTTTGCTTCGGCCTCTGCACCTTTACCAACTTGCACGAAGAAGGGGTTGCCGAGGTCGCGAACTGCTACTGCAACGGATGAAAGTTCAGAACTTTCTGGTTTGCTGCTTTGAGTTTTTGGGGTATCTGTTGTGCAACTCATAAGAGTGCAACTTACCACACTAAAAAGACCGAAGGCGATCGCTACTTGTTTCACCTCAAACTCCAATGAATGCTGATTTGCATATATTTGTTTGCGAAGATTACGCTGCCAACCCAACGGCAGCCCTTGTTAGATTTATCATCTAATCAATTAAGTATTGAGGCAATAAGCCTTTTTGCTTATAGGACTGCACAAGATTTTTTGTTTCCTGCTAGCAAAATCTCTCAGATCCAATTGCTAGAATGCTTCTTTGAAGAGAGATACAAAGAAAATCCTTGCTCTCGCTTTTTGAAATAGTTGATTTTTATTAAAACTTATTAAAAATCGGTTAAGCGTTCCAGTGTTTTAAACCTGGGAAAACTTTTGGCAAAAGCTACCAAAGGTTTTTTTAAAGGGCTTGCAGAGTTATAGTCAAGTTGACTTTTAACATTTTCTATAGTGACAGTTAAATTCTATTGTGACATCTATCTTTAGATAGGTGACATGATTTGAAGTTAATAATTTGTGGCGAGGAAAGTAGCACAAAACCTCGTAGGAGAGTAAAGATACCTACTAGGACTAGGGCTTGTTCCTATCAATAGCTGGCGAAGGTGTAGGCAGTGAAGTAGAACAGCTAGAGTTTTAACAAGCTGGTAAGGGTGGCTAGGAGGCAGTTGATGTGGTACTCTAGTTTGGCTGCGATCGCGCCTTCCAAATCCTTGGATTAGGTGCGGCTATCTTTGCATCTTTAAAACATACATCTGTTAAATAAAAGTTGCTTTGCGATCGTTTACAGTATATGATATAATTCCCGATTAAAATAAAAATAAAATCAGCTTCTAGAACACAATCTCAAAATAAACTAACCACTAACCACTAACCACTAACAACCAACCACCAACCACTAACAAATGAAACAAGTAATCGGCATTGACTTAGGCGGAACCGCAATTAAACTAGGCAGATTCAGCACAGACGGCACTTGTCACCAATCCCTCACAGTTCCCACCCCGCAACCCGCCACACCAGAAGCAGTTTTATCGGCAATGGTTGACGCGATTTCCCAACTCAACCCAACAGATAATTCTGTACAAGCGATCGGTGTGGGAACTCCTGGCCCCGCTGATGCCAAAGGTCGTATAGCCAAAGTTGCAATTAATCTTAAAAACTGGCATAATGTCCCCCTAGCACATTGGTTAGAAGCCAAAACAAGCCTACCTACAATATTAGCAAATGATGCCAATTGTGCTGGCTTAGGAGAAGCTTGGTTAGGGGCAGGTCGCCATTTTCAAGACCTAATCTT
>DATGYA010000679.1:0-4843 GCA_035298405.1 Kamptonema sp.
GAACTACTTCACCAGGGGCAAACATTCCCCGCCACATTTTCCGCTCAATTCCCATGATTTTACACTCCTAAAATAAATTAAAAATCCCTTTAAAACAATTGTCGCATTAATTTCAGCAACTTGTGAGTTGACGCTTCCCAAGAAAATTGATCCGCTGTCTCTTTAGCTTTTTTACCAACTTGATAACGCATCGGATCTTCAACAATTTTACGCAACTGCTCCCTTAGAGAAGCAATATTTGGTTCCGCCCAGTGAGGAGAGTTTCTGATTACCAAATACTCTGTATCATAACATTTTCCAACGGGAACTACATCGTAAGCGATAGGATAACAATTTGCTGTATTTGCGTAATCAGTTGGCCCACTATATAGGGGTATAGCTACAGGTAAACCTGCGGCAAAAGCATCCAAAACTTTAATCCCAAAACCTTCGCCTCGAAAAGGAGCAACAAAGGCATCGGCTGACAAGTATAAATCTGCTAATTCTTGCTTGGTAACTACTTTACCCTTGACTTTAATTGTGGGTTTAAAGTTACCGACTTTTTTATTAACTTCGGCGATTAATTCAAGTATTAAATTACTCTGGTTTCCACCATCTTTAACGATCAACTCTACAGAGGAGTCATTTCTAAACTCTTGGCAGAAAGCTTGAATTAAAATATCAGTGCCAAATCGATATAAATCAAAAGAATTAGTCATGTGCAAGATAGACTTTAAGTCGGTTTCCGATTTGAAGCTTTTTGGTCGATATTGCTCGGCAATTAGAGGATTAAATCCTAGAGGCATGACTGACACATTAGCAGGAGGGCAACCAGATTTTATCAAAACATTTTTGCAAAATTCGCTAGTAGCTAACTTATGAGATGAATTGCCTACAACATCTTGTATCCAATAGTCAAACTCTTCATTTTGGCGAGCAAATTCATAATTAATTGCGAAAAATTCTAAATTTAGATGACCGTTCAGTTCTTTTAAAAATAAAGGTTTCCAGTAGTGCGACCATTTTAGTTGAAACAAATCAGAAGGGGTTCTACTCATCCAATCTGCCAGCAGAGTTTTTTCATCTTCTGTGAAAATCCGTAAGGCGTGTTCTGCAATTTCAGATTGCTCTACTGACACCGGAATTCCTAGTTTAGTTAAAGTTTTAGCCATTGACAGCGTAATGTCAACAAATGAATTAAAGTTTTTAAAATTGACGTTAAAGTGAACCATTTATTAGTTATTAGTTGTTAGTTGTTGGTTGTTGGTTGTTGGTTGTTGGTTGTTGGTTGTTAGTTTGCATTTACAGTATACCACAAACTGCCAATTAATAAAACTGACACTTTAAGTAAGTTTCATTAAATAAATATGTTACATTTGTTATCAAGGTGGTAGCAATTAGCAATTAGCAATTAGAAATTATTAAGTTGCCGATCGCACTAAAATTACAGTACAATCACAGCCGCGAGCTACCGCTTCAGGAATATTACCATGTATCACTTGTTTTAACAAACCCTCTCGACTTGCTCCCAAAACAATTACGTCACACTGATCGTTTTGGGCTAAATCAATTAAAGCATCAGAAACAGATTTAGCACAAACAGGAGTTACCATTACGGGACAACTTAACCGCTGCTTAAGAAATTTAGCCGCTCCCTTTAAATCATCTGTATTGAGTTCAACAAGAGAAGGTTGGTGAACCTGACATAGCCTAATTTCGGGAATAGCGCTGAGAGCAACTAAAGCGGGTAGCAACCTCACTGCCGCAGCTTGTTTATAATCCCCCCGAATTGGTATTAGCCAGCGGTGTAAACCCATCAGTGTATGCAGTCCTAATTCCTGCATTTTGATATCTGAATCTGGTATTTGACATTCGGTATAAGGTATCGGACAGGAACCTTCAGGTATAGGGCATTCAATATTTAAGTTATCTTTATAAACATAATTGTCAGGAAAATGTGATGATTTTCTGGTTGAATTAATTGCATCATTTGTTACTAGCTTTTGATTTTTAACTAATAGTTTTTCGCTCCATTTTACCAAAACTACTTCGCAACCAGCTTGGCGAATTACAGTATCTACAACATTCCCAAAAATTCTACCAGAAGTAGAAATTTCACCTTGCCAACCCATCAAAATCAAATCAATATGTCGTTCTTTAATCGTTTCTAAAATTGCAAGAGCAACATCGTGAGCTACTCTTATTTGTGTGTGTACAGGTATGCCCCAATTGCGGGCGATTCGCTCAGATTGCTGTAATATGCGGCGGCTTTTTGTTGTTCTGACTGATGCTTCCGAGGGAGAAGTATTGCGAGGTACTAGGATTACTTGCAGGCATTCTAACTCGCAGTGGCGATCGCGCGCGATCGCCGCCGCCACCCGTAGCAAGGCTGGCGCTGTTTGGGGATTGCTCAGCGGTACTAACAGCCGACCGCTACCTACCTGCGGAGCTTTAGTTTGATATACAATATAAGAAGGTTCTGGGTGCGGCCCGATCTGCTCTACTCCTCCTGTCAATTGGTCAGATTCTGCCCGAATGATATCGCTGCGGGTGATAATTCCTACTAAGTGACGACCCTCTGTAACTGGCAAGCGGCTGAGGTTGTAGCGGTTGAGCAAACATAATATCTCACTTAATGTGTCGCGAGGCTGTACCGTCATCGGTTGCGGTGTCATGATCTCGCTCAGCAGCGTATTTCCGGGTAAGTTGTGGGTGCTGGCTTGAGCTAAATCTGTTTGAGTGATAATTCCTACGAGTTTGCTGGAGTCAACGACTGGGAAGCCTCGGTGGTGCGATCGCGAAAATGCTTGGATGGCTTCATCAAGAGTCATTTGACTTGATAGAGTTTCAACTCTACGCTGCATCACATCAGTGGCGTGTAAACTTTTCAAGGCATCGTTAGCGGGTTTTTCCTTTTTGAGATTAATGCCGTTAAAGTCCAAAATACGGTCATAAAGCGAGTCGCTGTCTACTTTTTCTGCTACTAAGTAGGCGATCGCGCAACAAATCATCAAAGGCAACACTAACTTAAAATCAGTGGTAATTTCAAACACGATTACAACTGCTGTGATCGGCGCTCTAGTGACAGCGCAGAAAAACGCTCCCATCCCAGCTAGAGCATAAGTTGTAGCCACTCCCACATCTAGCGAATTTTCCTGCAAAATTCCTACAACGTGACCCAAAGCAGAACCAAGAACCAGGGAAGGTGCGAATAATCCTCCGGGAGCTCCCGATCCGGCAGCGATACTTGTGAGGACGAAGTGAGCGATAAAAGCAACAATACTGCTTTGAGCGCTAGCTTCCCCAGTCAAGAGAAATTCTCGCAAACCCGTATTGTCGCGGAAGTGTTCTGGGAGTGCGGCTACTGCTAAACCGCAGATTAAGCCAGCTAAAGCGACTCGAAAAGGAAATCCTAGATGCAGCGATCGCTTGTTGAATATCAAAACCCCAATTATACTTTTCGTGAATAAAGCCCCAAGCAACCCCGCCAAAATTCCTAATAATATATAAAAAGGGATTTCTTGAGCTACAAAACTAATTTGATGAGTCTGAATATTCAAGTTAAGGCTGTTGCCACCTAACAATTGTGAGACAACTGCACCAATAAAAGAAGAGATAATTGCAGTACCTAAAGTGAGACCAGAGACATCGTGGAGAAGTTCTTCAACTACGAACAATACACCCGCGATCGGAGCATTGAAACCAGCCGCAAGTCCCGCCGCAGCACCACAAGCAATCAATTGACGGCGGTATTCTGGCGAAGTGGGAATCCAATTACTAATCCACGCAGCCAAAGATGCTCCAATTTGCACTGTGGGGCCTTGTCTGCCCAAGGTTAAGCCAGAACCTACTGCTAAAATTGTGCCGATCAGTTTGGCGATCGCAACTCGCAAATTTAGAGGCAAACCTACACCAGCTAAAGCCGCTTTAACGTGAGGAATACCGCTACCTGATGTTTCCGGTGCTATACGTTCTACCAACAAACCTGTCAGTAATCCTCCAATTAAACCCACACTTGGTAACAGTATCCAAGCTGGAACCATCAGAGAAGCGGAAACTCTCCAACTGCCGAGCCATCCGACCCCAAGTTTTAGGAACACGCCTGCTAAACCGCAGACTAAACCAATCAGACAAGCTTCAAAGATAGCAAGGCGTTTCGGTCGTAGAAATTGAGATGCGATCGCTCTGGAAGAGCCACGAAAATGCTTAGAAACGGGAATGTACCACATAACATTAAAGAATATGCCTTAACTGTAATATTCACAAAAATTAAATTCAAAAAGGATAAACACAGAAAAGACTCAACAATATGGAGAAAAACTACTTCTGTAAGTCTTAAACAAATTATTTCCCTGATTTGGAGGTTTGCGAAGTGAACCCAAATTTTGATTTTTCGTGAATACTGCGTAATACCAATTCTTTAAACTCTGACTACATATAGTAACTATTCAACTTTTGGAATAAAGTATAATATGAGAATTTATCTGTAGTCGGCATTTAGAGAATTGGTATAAACCTTAAATATTAAAATTTTTAATTAAAATATATTGTTGATTAACTAAGCCTTAAGATAGATGCGGCTATTACAAAGATTGTATAGTTAAAAACTGGCATAAGCTGTTACGCATTTTAAGCCCCGCTAAGCTGAGTTTCTTGGGTCGCGATCGCTTCCATATCTAGTCATAGTCTTGACAAGATTATCCGTTGTTCCTACCTTTTGGTTTATGTCCGAAAATGTCATTGCTAGCCTGGCAAGCAATCCCCAATCGTGGCGATCGCTTCGCTTTACTAGCAATGACACTCTCAGCTAAACTACGCCTTCACTGCTACTTTCTCAGCGGCATCAGCACTTGCCTCTGGTGTA
>DATGYA010000680.1:0-6390 GCA_035298405.1 Kamptonema sp.
TTTCGGCTGGAGCGCTGCTGTGAGCAACTTTGCCGTTGTGAGTGTGGCCGTTGCCGTTACGGGGTTGGATGACACCGTATCCGCCGTGATGTTTGCGTTCATAGATGACGTTGATTTCACCTGTTTCGGCATTCCGGAACATATAAAAGTCGTGATCGATGACTTGCAATTGTTCTAGGGCTTCTTGCATGGTCATCGGCGGCATGACAAAATACTTGCTTCGCAATACTTCGCTGGGAAGTTCGGGGGTGCGATCGCCGATCAAATCGGAGACAACGGGTTCCTCTGCTACGACATCGCCCACTTTAGGATTAGTATGGGTCTTGTCTTGGCGTTTTTCTTTAAATTTCCGCAGTTGGCGAGCAATCTTATCTGCTACTAGGTCTATGCTGGCATAGAGGCTTTCGCTGCTTTCTTCGGCCCGGATCACGCTACCGTTAGCGTAGATCGTGACTTCGGCAGTCTGCTTGGTATTTATTCGCGGGTTGCGAGCTACGCTTAGGTGTACGTCCACCTCGGTAGTCAATGCCTGAAAGTGGTTCACGGCTTTGTCAATTTTTTGATTGACGTATTCGCGAATCGCATCGGTAATTTCAATATTTTTACCCTGGATAACAAGCTTCATAAAGCCCCTCCTTACTTAATCTGGGTATAGTTTCACAGTACCACTTTGTATTCTAGAAAACAAAGCACTTTAGAATCTTTTGCATCCCTTGACAATTCTTGATTTTATTTGACTCAATTTGCATCAAAAACCCCTTGATTTTTTGGATGTTTCCTACTAATACTCATAAATCTAATTTAGCTTCTATGCCCTGTTGGTTAGTCAATGGGGGACAAGTCCCTTATTCTGGGGCGATCGCAACTCAGCGGCGGCTGGTGCAAGAGCGCCGGGAAAACCCAGATTTACCAGATGTATTAATTTTGCTGGAACATCCGCCTGTGTACACTTTGGGACAAGGAGCGACGCTGGATTTTCTCAAGTTTGACCCTAATTTTACTGATTGGGAAGTACATCGAGTAGAGCGGGGTGGGGAGGTGACTTATCACTGTCCTGGTCAGTTGGTGGGCTATCCGATTCTGAATTTGCGGCGCTATCGGCAAGATTTACACTGGTATTTGCGGCAGTTGGAAGAAGTGCTGATTCGGGTGTTGGCAGAATTGGGGTTACGGGGCGATCGCGTTTCTGGTTTGACTGGCGTTTGGGTGGAGGGGCGCAAAGTTGCGGCGATCGGTATTAAAGTCAGCCGCTGGATTACTATGCACGGCTTTGCCTTAAATGTTTGTCCCGATCTCAAAGGTTTTGAGGAAATTGTGCCTTGTGGGATTAGCGATCGCGCCGTTGGTAGCTTAGCTCAATTTATCCCTGGAATTGAGCTAGACCAAGTGCGACCAGTCGTTGCGGTAGCTTTTGCTCAAGTTTTTGGAGTAGAGTTGATAGCCTCAGCTTGGCTAGAATAGCTATAGCAGAAGGAAGAAGGAAGAAGGAAGAAGGAAGAGGTAATAATGGCAAGAGTTTCCGCGATCGATAATGTCCTAACAGTGTTGGCGGTTGCTATAAGTGGCACATTTATAGTAGGGTGCGTCAGAAGCTTTCAACCTCTTCTATTTCTAGGGCGAGGCCAGGGAATATCCGAGTCGGTGGCAAGTTGTTCAGAAACAGCGATCGCGCCATAGCGGTTGAGGTGGCTTGGATCTACAAAATAGTCGTTGCGCTGGGGCCACTGTTGCGACAAGTCGCGGAAGATGAAGTTATTTTCCCTGGCAAGACGCTGCATTTGTTGTTGAAATTTCTGTTCTGCCTGCCACCGCACGGAGTCTAAATAGTCCTCTGTTAAGGGTAAATTAACGAATACCAGGGGTATTTTGCGGGTTTTGGCAAAATTCGCGATCGCACTCAATGCTGTTATTTGCTTTCCTTCTAAAGTAAAGTCTCGATAATCACCGTCATAACTACCAGCTACAAAACGGCGATCGTCATAATAAGTAGCAGGATTGTAACGCGCTGACAAAGCTAAAAACCCATTAGCATCGATTGCATTTTCCAACTCTTCTAAGGGAGTTTGTGCTAAAGTAAATTCAGAAGAGAGAAAGTTTTTAGTTGTGAGTTTGCCAACCTTTCTAACTTCTGAGTTCAATTCTTCTGAATAGCTAACTGTCAAAGCTAATGCTTCTGATTTTGTAGAAATTTCACCTGGTAGAGTGGCGTTGCATGGCTGCTGGAACTTATAACATTGACGGGCATTCTTGGGTTCATTTTCTGATAATTTAGGGCGAATGCCAGCCGCTAACATTTTATTGCCTTCTGAAGCCGCGATCGCATTAAAAGTTCTGTCAATACGACCGCTGTTGAAAGCGCGTGCACCATCAGCCCAAAGGATCATTTGTGGCAATTGTGGCGGTGTTAAAAGCTTTCGCAATTGAAACTCAACAACTTGGGCAGTTGCACCATTAACTCCAAAGTTAAATACTGTTAAACCCTTGTAACCTATGGCAGCTAAAGATTGTTGTAGCTGTCTAGGATCTACACCCTGTAAAGCACGGGAACTACCAACTATGAGAATATCTGGCGGCCCAACGGTGGCAATGTAGGACAGGTAAAGTTGTAATTGTTGGTCGAGAAGATCGCTACTAAAAGAAGCGGAATTAACTTGCGATCGCAAAGTTGCAGCTTGCTGTTGAGAATAATTGAGATACCTCATATATTCTGTTACTTTTTTCTCAGCAAAAGCACGTTTAGGACTACTTGGAGGAACAGCTTGCATCCAGGCGACAGCTTGCACCCAATAGCGGGATACTTCATCCCAGTCTGCTTTCGATTTTGCCGATTGAACTAATATAGCGGCTTTGTTGGCAAAATTAACCGATTCACTAAAAGGATCGTTTTGAATGCAGGAAGGGGCAGTTATCGATTTGTTAGTTTTGCTTAAATTTTGAGCGAGAACAGATTTAGGAGATTGACCTTCGACGGCGGTTTTTCCGGAGGAAGATATAGCTGTGCTGTTGGGCTGCTTAGTCGGCGAACATCCGACACTTAACGCTAACATAGCTAAGGTAGCACAAGCGCGTCTGAAAAATTTGGCGCTGAGCCTAGCGCTATAGGGGCGGATCATAAACGTTTCGCATTTCCACAAATTTAACTCAATAATTAATAAAGCATAAATTGTTAGCGATTGGGGGAAGTGGTAGATTCAATTACACCTTCGGCTTGATGAACTAGCGATCGCAATTTTTCTAGTATATCCGAATCCACTTTTTGCCACAACCCTCGCTGGTGCGCTTCTAGCAACCTTTCTGCCATATCTCGCAATGCCCAAGGATTTTTTTCTTGGATAAATTCTTGTACAGTTGGATCGAACAAATAAGCCTCGGCTACTCCTTGATACATAAAATCTTCTACACAGTTTGCTGTCGCACTATAAGCAAATAAATAATCAACTGTTGCCGCCATTTCAAATGCACCTTTATAACCGTGACGCATAACTCCAGCTATCCATTTAGGATTTATAGCACGAGAGCGGTAAACTCGCTCAATTTCATCTCGTAGTTGCCGCACTTTGGGATTTTCTGGCATAGAATTATCACCGAAGTAAGTATTAGGATTTTCGCCGCGCAGGGTGCGGACAGCGGCCGTCATTCCTCCTTGAAATTGGTAATAATCATCTGAGTCTAGTATATCGTGTTCGCGGTTATCTTGATTGTGCAGAACTATTTGCATTTCACTAAGGCGTTTTTCAAAAGCTTCTGGTGCTGATTGGCCCCAAGAACCCCCCTCTGTCCCCCCTTGGTAAGGGGGGATGTTAGAAGATTGCCCTTGGTAAGGGGGGGAGTTAGAAGGTTGCCCTTGGTTAGTATTTGTATTTGAAACTTTCCCTTGATTAGTATTTGTATTTGCGTCTTCCCTTTGAGTCAAATTTGTATTAGATGCAGTGTAAGCGTAGCTACTCCAGTTAATATAAGCTTTAGCCAAGTCTTCGTCATTAGTCCAATTTTGAGACTCAATTAAGCCTTGAAGTCCAGCCCCATAAGCACCTGGTTTTGAACCAAATACACGATAAATTGAGCGCATTTTTGCCTGTTGTTGCGTTAAACCCTGCGATCGCCAAAACTGACTTTCTTCTTGAACTTGAAAAGCTAACGGATTTTGTTCTGGCGGTTCATTTAAATTAGCAACTGCTTGTACCGCTGAATCAAATAAATCGATTAAATTAGGAAAGGCATCGCGGAAAAATCCAGAGATTCTTAAGGTCACATCAACGCGAGGTCTTCCTAATATTGAAACAGGCAATATTTCAAAATCTACCACTCGCCGCGAGGGGCCGTCCCAAATTGGCTGTACTCCTAACAAAGCTAGTGCTTCTGCAATGTCATCTCCCCCTGTTCGCATTGTGGAAGTTCCCCAGATTGATAACCCTAAAGTTTTAGGATATTCTCCATTTTCCTGAGTGTATCTTTCAATTAAAGATTCAGCGGCTAGTTGTCCAATTCTCCAGGCTGTTTCTGTTGGTACGGCGCGAATATCTACGGAGTAAAAATTGCGTCCCGTTGGCAATACATCGGGTCTGCCTCTTGTGGGCGCACCCGATGAACCGCTAGGGACATAGCCCCCATTTAGTCCAACCAGGAGGTTAATAATTTCTTGGTTAGTTTGTTGGAGTGCTGGTAGAAGATAGTTACTAATCCAGTCTAATTCTTGTTGTGTCGCTTTGCCAATATTCGTAACTGTAGATGTTGACATCTTAACGTTGGCAGTGTTAAGATTTTCTTCTTGGTTAATTTGAATATAATAAACTTGAATCAAATTATCTACTAATTCAGCCGCTTTTTGTTCCAATATCTCGATAGCATCACCGATAGTGCGGGGGGGATTTTGCTTCAGGATTATCTGTTGAATTGATAAATTATCGGCTGTCTCTATTAGCATTGACATATCGGCTGTCAAAGGGTCAAAATCCAGTTGTAAATCTTTAGCTAAGGCGCGAGTTAGGCCTAAGCGGTTGGTTTCGGGGTGACGCGCGATCGCAATTATTAAATCCCGCAGTTGTCGCCCTTCGGGACATTGCCCGAAAATGTGCAAACCATCTCTAATTTGTGCTTCTTTTAGTTCGCAAAGATAGCCATCTGTGTGACTAAGAAACTCTGCGAATTTTTCATTGTCTATTGATGACTGTTTATTGACAAATGACAGATCGCGCTGTAGGTTTTCTTTGTTAGCAAGAGTGAGGATGCGATCGCGAATTATTGGCAACCTAGAAGGGTCTAAACTTTGAGCTTCGTAATATTCATCTATTAAGGCTTCTAATTGTTGCAATGGCCCGTAAAGTTCGGCGCGTGTCATCGGTGGGGTGAGGTGGTCAATTATCACAGCTTGGGAACGACGTTTTGCTTGCGATCCTTCCCCTGGATCGTTCACAATAAATGGATAAAGGTGAGGTAATGGGCCGAGGGCAACTTCTGGATAGCAGTTACTAGATAAGGCTATACTTTTACCAGGTAGCCATTCTAAATTACCGTGTTTTCCTATATGAACAATTGCCTGAGTTCCAAAGTTTTCTCGCAGCCAATAGTAGTAAGCTAGGTAATTGTGGGTAGGTTCTAAATCAGGGGCATGATAGTTTAATGTCGGGTCAATATCATAGCCGCGTGCGGGTTGAATTCCGACAAAAATATTGCCTAGTTGAATACCAGGAATCGGAAATTGGGAATTATTAGCTTCTAAAGGCCATCTTTGGTTAATTCCAGCTTGCACTGGCTGAGGCAAAGTGGTAAAATATTGTTGATAGTCTTCCCAACTCAGAGATTGTTGAACTTGGCGTAATTCGCGTCCTTCAGGGTCATTGGTAACACCAGAAGTGAGAAGTTTAATTAACTCGTCGCCGCTAGTTGGGATGTTTTCTATTTGATAACCAGCTTGTTGTAACGCTTTGAGGATTTCTACACAGCTAGCAGGGGTATCTAAGCCAACACCATTTGCCAATCTGCCGTCACGGGTGGGATAATTTGCTAATATTAATGCTATCCGTCTATTAGCGGTTGGTGTTTGTCGCAGTCGTACCCAGTTAGCAGCTAAATCTGCTACAAATTGGATGCGATCGCATACAGGTTCATAACCTACAACATCTGTTTCTAGCTGGCTATTCCAAGTCTGTACAGCTTTAAAAGAAACTGCCCTAGTAATAATCTTACCATCTACCTCTGGTAAAGCAACATTCATCGCCACATCGCGGGGTGAAAGTCCTTGAAAATCAGCTTTCCACTGTGCCGCAGTTCCGCCGCTGAATATTACTTGTAATACAGGAACATCTAAGGATCTAATATTTTCTAATTCCCGGTCTTGACTTCTAAAACCTGAGATCGCAAAACTGGTAGTATTGAGTAATAATTGAATTT
>DATGYA010000681.1:0-5284 GCA_035298405.1 Kamptonema sp.
CTCCAGTTTATTGATACCCCCGCTGGTAATAGTAACTTCAATTGCCAGATCGGGAAATTCTTTGTCAGTGCCAATACAGTAAGCTTCGTCAGGTTCAATACCGCTACTTTTCTCCTCTTGTCGCAGAGTTGTAGAACCAAAAGGAAAATAGTCGATCTCCGCTTCTACAAAGTAAATGAGTAGAAGATCGCCAATGCGAGTTTTTCCACTCTCATGACGGCGAGAAGGTGCCATAATTTCTAAAACTCCATCTAAATAAATAACTCGATATCCGGCAGCGTCTCCGATCCTAGCGAGCATCGTCTCATATTGCTCCCAGGTTACGCGATCGGTAATGTAGCGGTCTTCAGGATCTTGGCGTTGGAGCGCTTGTTCTTCAAGTAACCCATTTAGCTTAATTGTCAGCATCGCTATTACCTCCTTTGATTGTAATTGTACCATAATCTATTTCGGCTTCAATATTAATAATCGGAGCGCATAAGCACGATAAATTCTTTTGCGCTCCACCACTATTAACGCTGAGTTTTCTTAAGTTTGAAATCTTTAGCTTTCACCGTCGATTTCGCTGGATAATACCTGAATTTACTAAGAGCAGCACTTGCCGATTTAGCCACATTCCGATCTGTATCTCGCAGCGCTTGTTGCAGAAAAGGAATCACTTTATCAGATTTAATCGCTCCTAAAGCTTCCACCGCCAACAGGCGTACTTGCGGTTCCAAATCTCTACTCAATTTTCCTAAAATCGGTATGGATCGCTGCATTTCAGCCCGTAAACTATTAGCAGCAGCAATTTTACCTAAACCTAACGCTACTGCCTTCCGAATCTCAGCGCTTTGATGATTAGCATACCCCATTAACTGGGGAACAAAACTAATTTGGCGGGCATTTCCCCAGGCTCCAATTTTATTGCCTAATTCCTGAATAACAGAATTAGGATTGTCGTTAAATATCTGAGGTTTAGCTTCATAATGCTCTGAAGAAGCCGGAACAGAATAGTTGGCAATTGGCGTTGCTAATTCAGCAAATTCTACAACATCATTTTGTCCCAACTGACTTTCATAGTGTTTTTGCAACATCCTGACAGCTTCCTGTTTGTGAGCTTCATTTGTTTCTAACTCCTCCCTTGCCTGTTTTAATTGATTTTCGTAATGTGTTTGTAGCACTCTGATATTTCCCTGGATCTGAGCTTCGTGAGCTTCAGATTGCTCAGCAGCCAGTCTTAAATTATTTTCGTATTCTGCTTGTAAGCGATTTATAGCTGATTGTTTTTGAGCTTCATAATTTCTAGCTAATTCTTCAGTTGCTTGGAACAATTGACTTTCATATTGCTGTTGCAGTTCGCTGATAGTTGCCTGCATCTTAGCTTCATTCGCCTGCAATTCATCGGTAGTTTGTTTTAACTCACTCTGGTGTTGCTCTTGCAAAGATTGCACGGCTGACTGCATCTGAGACTCATAATTTTTCTGCAATTCATCAGTGACTTGGATTAACTGAGTGTCGTGCTGTACTTGTAAAGATTGTATAGTTTCTTGGAGCCTAGAATTGTGAACTTGGTCTAATTCTTCAGTAATTTGTCTGAGGCGATTTTCCTGTTCCATTTGCATGGATTGGATGGTTTCTTGCATCCGAGACTGATGGGATCTTTCTATTTCCTCTGCAATTCTGCGAGTTTGTTCGCTTTGATCTAGCTTTTGCTGCTGCAATCGCTTTTCCAGTAACCAGTAGGCAAGTGCTAATCCCGCCATGAAACTTACGAGTGCTATTAGTAAAATCATAACTGATCTCCCTCCTAACTTGAATTGCGCCTGATTTTGCTATTTAACTAATCATACAGTCTTCTGTAGCCGCTGAATAAAAGCAGAAAAATTGTGACAGCTAGCCAATTAATGGCTACTGGCAGTCAGAGAGAACCTATTTACTGGTAGGCGATCGCGCCGATCGCCCCTAATAACCCCGCTCACAATAGAACACTGCTTTTACAAAGGTTTGGCGGCTTACAGGGAAGAAAGTTAGTACATTCAAAGGATGTTAGACTATAAAAATTGCTAAACTCCCGCATCCCCCTGGCCCATCAATGGCAAACTCATTACTCCCTCCTACAACTCGCGCTCATGTTTTTATTTCTGGAACTGTTCAAGGTGTTGGCTATCGCTACTCAACTATGAATTATGCTAAACGATTCGGCGTGAATGGCTGGGTACGAAATCTTGATGACAGCAGGGTAGAAGCTGTTTTTGAAGGCAGCAGAGAAGCAGTTGAGAAAATGATTTCTTGGTGTCGGATTGGGCCGATGGGTGCGATAGTTAAAGATGTGGGGATAGAGTACGAGGAACCGCAGGGCGATCGCAAATTTGAAATTCGCCGTTACTAACTGAAATCATCTCAAATAATCGAGCTACTTTAACTAAATCTTTATCTCCCGGTGCGATTTCTAAACCGCTGGAAAGATCGATACCACTCGGTTGAAGTTGTTTGAGCGCCTCCAAAATATTGTCTGGTGTTAAACCGCCAGCCAGCAACCAAGGACAACTCGGACGAAACTGCTGTAAACTTGTCCAATCTATTGTTTTACCCGTACCGCCTAGTTGGTGGGGATGATAAGCATCTAGTAATAAAGTATCAACATGGGCGGCATAAATAGCTGCTTGCTCTAAGGTTTCAGGCGTTTTTACTCTCAAAGCTTTGATAATTTCAATTTCTGGTAAAGATTGACGGAGGCGATCGCAAAATTCTGAGTTTTCATCTCCGTGCAACTGTACACCATTTAACTGAGTTTCGATAACTACTTGACAGATTGTTTCTATTGTAGTATTCGCAAAAACCCCTATGCACTTAATCTTCTGAGGCAACTGCTCGACGATCGCCCGAATCCGCCCTGGTTTGATGTAGCGCTCTGAAGCGGGAACGCAGATGAATCCTAATGCCGCCGCCCCTAGCTGCGCGATCGCTTGCCCTTGTTCTAGCTTGGTAATGCCGCAAATTTTTACCCGCACAAACCCTCCTTTCTGTCAACTTTGTATCAAAATATTAACTTATTGTTAACTATTAAAACAAATTTTAGTTTTTGACTAAGCACTATTTATAATTTCTGCATTCAATTGGTGGAAGCCTTCAGCCGTCCCAACATTTTGTTTGGTCGTCTTGAAAGAATTGGCAGTTATCTGAATCCGCATTAGCGGTAATTTTTCAGAGCCTAACCGCCAAACCTAGAGAGATGAATGCTTTCTCAGTTTATCAAAGGAGATAGGAACTTGATTTACTCTGCTTTACTTTTGGGCGTTGGCCAAGCAACTACACCCCATACAGCTCAGTGGTCGCCGGGTGTAGCGATCGTGATGATTCTTTCTAACCTATTGGCGATCGCGATCGGCTACTATGGCATCTCCAAAAACAACCGAGGCAAAGGCCCAGCTTTGCCAGTTTCTATGCCAGGTATGTTCACAGGATTTGGCATACCTGAATTATTAGCAACAGCCAGCTTTGGTCACATACTCGGAGCCGGAGCTATACTAGGTCTAAGCAACGCCGGAGTTCTCTAGATTATTAGGAATTAAAAATTAAAAATTAAAAATTAAAAATTCCTAAATTATCTAACTTTTTTAATTTTAATTTGACATTTTTAATTCCTGGGATTGGGTTTAACGATTTCCAAGAAGAGGCTTTCCGGTCGGTTCTACAAGAATGAATTTTCTTTTAGGGTGGGCAGTATACCCACCCTAAAAAACTTTTAAAATCATATCAATCTATCAGGAAAACAAAAATGCAAAAATACGTCTGTACAACTTGCGCCTATGTTTACGATCCAGAAGAAGGCGACCCCGATAGTGACATCGCACCGGGAACAGCCTTTGAAGATATTCCTGAAGACTGGGTTTGTCCGGTTTGCGGTGTGACAAAATCTGATTTTGAACCGGAATAAACGAGAACAAATGTGTCAGATAAATATTTGCGAGTTGTAGTAGTAGGTGGGGGTGCAGCAGGTTTTTTCGGTGCGATCGCCAGCGCCATAAATCACCCCCACACTCATATCACTTTACTAGAAGCAGGGCGGGAACTCCTCGCCAAAGTTCGGATCTCTGGTGGGGGACGCTGCAACGTAACTCATGCTTGCTTCGATCCAGGGGTTTTAGTGCAAAATTACCCCAGAGGTGGCAAAGCTCTGCGAGGTGCATTCACTCGATTTCAACCCCGCGATACAGTGGAATGGTTTAGCGATCGCCATGTCAAATTAAAAACAGAACCAGACGGACGAATCTTCCCTACAACAGACGATTCCGCTACAATTGTCAATTGTTTAATCCAAACCGCGAAGGATGCAGGCATTGAAATTCGCATCGGTGCCGCCGTAGTTTCAGTAAAGAAATTAGCAACAGATTTTGAAATCGAATTAAAATCAGGGGAAAAATTAAAATGCGATCGCGTCCTACTTGCTACAGGTAGCAGTCCCTCTGGTTTCAAGTGGGCAAAAAATTTAGGTCACACCATACAACCACCAATACCATCTCTATTTACTTTTAACATTTCCGACCCTCGCCTCCAAGATTTAGCAGGCGTTTCAGTTGGGAATGTCCGCGTACAATTGCCAGCAGCAAAATTAGAACAAACTGGGCCAATACTAATTACTCACTGGGGTTTGAGCGGCCCTGCGGTACTAAAATTATCAGCTTGGGGAGCGAGATTTCTGCACGATAACCGCTATCAAACATCATTATTAATTAATTGGCTTCCTCAGTACAACCCAGAAGTTCTGCGGCAACAATTGCAAGCAGTTAGATCGCAGTTACCAAAGAGAGCGATCGCCACAAGCTGCCCACTTCCTATCCCCCGCCGCCTCTGGGAACATTTGACAGTTCACGTCGGCATTGATAACGAAAAACGTTGGTCAGAACTCTCAAACAAAATCCTCAATCAACTCATTCAAGAACTCAACCAAGGTCAATATCAGATTAAAGGAAAAGGTGCATTTAAAGAAGAATTTGTCACTTGCGGCGGCGTTAACTTGAAAGAAATTGATTTTAAAACAATGGAAAGTCGCTGTTGTCCGGGACTTTACTTTGCTGGCGAAATCTTAGATATTGACGGGATAACAGGCGGCTTTAATTTCCAAAGTGCTTGGACAACCGGATGGTTAGCAGGAGACGCGATCGGCTAGTTTGAGGTAGTCTCCAGAAAAAGGTAAGAGAAATAGCTAGGGACTACGATGCTCAAGGAAGAAGGGAATAAGCTATTACGCATTTAAACCACTAACGAGGCTTGTAGGTTGCTAAAAAATTAAAAATTATGA
>DATGYA010000682.1:0-3449 GCA_035298405.1 Kamptonema sp.
GCTCTGAAGAGGACTAATAAGTTTAAAAGTCTTCTTCTTAGTCCTCTTTAGAGGACTTGATCTATGAGGCAGGGGTTTTAACCCCTGACGGATTGGAGGTTTAATTATCAATTATCAATTGAACTTTGATTTTATCCCAGAGAAATTCATCCATTTTTTTCTGATTATCAAAAAAGTATTCTTCCAGGTATGGCTCAATTTCCATTTGCCAAATATCTTGGATATCTTCAGCTAAGGTTTTTGTCAAGAAGAAAGATATACCAAGTTCATAGTGTTTATTGTTAATTGCCTGATTAACCTCTTTGAGAATACCAATTAATTTATCAACTGGGAAATCTGTTTCCTCTCTATTATGATAGTTTTGCAATAGTTCATAGTTAGGAGAAATAGGGATAAATGCAAAGCGGCGGCGGAGTGCGTTATCGACTAAGGCAATAGAACGATCTGCGGTGTTCATAGTGCCAATAATGCGAACATTTGTAGGGATTCTAAATAGTTTACCGCTGGCTAGTGTAATAAAGCGTTTTGTGTTTTCTCGGTCATCTAATAGATACATTAATTCGCCAAATACTTGAGATAGATTTGCACGATTAATTTCATCAATAATGAGTACACAAGTATCTTCACAGGCTTCGGCTTTTTCGCAGAATTGTAGGAATCTACCGGGAACTATTGAGTAGGTTAATTGTCCGTTTTCAGTTATTGGCCGGAGGCCTTCGATAAAATCTTCGTAGGTGTAGGCGGGGTGAAATTGGATAATGTCTGAGAAGCCATCACCGCCGCCGATTAAGTGTTTGGCAAGTCTTTCTGCTATGAAGGTTTTGCCAGTTCCGGGTGGGCCTTGGATGATGGTTTGGCCTTTGCGGTTAATGGCGTTTTTCCATTGGGTTAGTTGGTCTGTTTGAAAACCCGTAATTTCTGAAATTTCTTCTAGGTTGTACACTGGATTAAATTCCTTTTCATATACTGAAAGATATTGATTGATAAGTAGATCAGCGCCACCAGACATCATCAAAACTAAAGGAAATAGTTTTTTAAACGTTTGCGCTATTTTGTGAATTAACTGTTTAGCAGAATATCCTAATATTTCTTTTGATTCAAGTGCGATAAATACCTTAATATCCTTAAGTGTGTGTTCTTTAATTTCAGAGTTTAAAAAAACGGGTAAAGAAATAATACTTTCTAATAGTCGATAAATACATTTTTCAGGTTTCATTGTGGTATTATACGTAGATAATCTGTTATTAAAAAGACGTATCTTTGAATCATTAAAAAGATCTATCTCTAAATCAAGAAAATATTTATTGGGAAGGTGATAACGTTTAAGGTATTCGATTTTATCTACGTTATTTTTATAATGTTGGTAATAACTTATCAAATCATCCTCGTCCGAGTCTTCATTATTTGTGTAAAAACCAAAAGTGAATTTTTGGTTGTCAAAACTTAGCATCAACTGAGCATTTTGTTGGGGATATAATTTTTTAAAGCAAAAAGCTGCACTGTAGGTTTCTAATTGCGAATTTTCTATTCCAATGATAGAGCCAAACCTCTCACACTTGATATTTATATATTTTTTGATAAAATCAGGCAACTGCTCTTCTACCTGGCTTAAAATATACTTTAAGGGTTCTTCTACATATTTTAAGAAATCTTTTTTATGGGCTAGGTAAAAATCTGAGGTTGGATTTTCCTCAAATTCTGCCAACAGCTTAAATGTGTTTACTGAAAAAGGACATTCAGGATGTACAAAAACTTTTTGCATGGTTAATTAATTAGATATTCCTGCCATACTTCGCCCACCTTTTCAAAAATTCCTACTCTAACACTTCAAGTATTAAGAGAATTTAAGTCAATGGTAGCTAGCGACTAATTCGCTAATATGGCAGAAATATCTACTCATCTAGATAAAAGTAAAGTCAAAAGGAGAAAGGAACGGAACACCAGTAACGCCATTTAATTTCGCCAAAATGCGCGAATCATTACCAGTCGTATTATCCGCATTGCCATCATAAATGATGTAAGTGCTGCCACCCGAATCATAAGCAAACAAGAACGCAGTTCCTCCCAAAATATTGAGCGAAACAGTTGTTTGCACAGGTAATACAATCTGGTTTGCATTTTTAAGATTGGGGAACGCCGGACTAAAGTTAAACTGGTCGTTAATCGGCACTCCCAAAGCGGCAAAATCGGTAATTATATCGTAGCCGCCAGCCGCGATCGCAGCATTAATAGAAGCAGACAAACCAGCATCAAAAACCGCGCCGCTATCACTAGGGCTAGTATAACGGAAGACATTATTACCGCCGCCCCCGCTTAAGCTATCAACACCAGCGCCCCCGATCAGCACATCATCGCCCAATCCACCGTTAAGAGTGTCATTAGCCGCTGCCCCGTCAATAGTATCGCTACCACCCAGACCATTGAAATTGTCAGCCAAAGAACCACCAGGGATGGAATTGGGGTTATTATCTGCCAAAAATATTTGAACATTGACGTTAGCTGCGGCCGTACCCGGACTCGATCCAAATCCATCGCTGAGAGTATAGGTGAAAGCAACTGTACCAGCCATATTACCAGGACTGAACTGCACGCCTGTACCGAGATTTACTGTCGTACCAGCCTTAGTAGTGCTGAGGCTGATAATATTAAGCCGCTGGTTTTCTGGGTCGCTGTCGTTAGCCAACACATTAATTACAGTTGGCAGCGGGTTGTTGGTAGTCGTAAGTATGAGGCCGTCATCTACAGCTATGGGCGGTTGATTGGTTGTTGTACCACCAGCGGAGTTGAAAGGATTGATATTAATTGCGATCGAAGATGCGGCCGTACCGCCATCAGGATCGCTGACGCTGTAGCTAAACGATCCAGCTTGACCAGTGACATTAGTTCCAGGTTGAAATCTCAACCCTGTTAAGTCTTGAACGCTCAAATTTTCGTTCAATGCCACCAAGGGAGTTGATGTGTTATTCCGCAATATTTGACCGAAGGCGGGATTAGGCAGTTGTGTCACTGTAACTGTCAGTTGTGCGCCCTCCGGGTCACTCGGTGTCTGAATGCTTAGCGCTAAAGGCACATTCTGGCTAGCAGCTAATGTCTTAGAACTTTCTACAATCGGCGGTTGGTTAGTTGTGGGAGTTGGGAAAGCAGGGGAAGTTGGCCCTAAGCTAGGAGTTGCTGCTGGGGTCGGTATTAGAGACGGACTCGGACTTCCACTCGGAGTTATCGACGGAACTAAAGTGGGCAGCGAACTGGGAGTTGTTCCCGTTGTCGGTGAGGGAGTTGTTCCCGTCGTGGGTGTGGGAGTAGGTGTTGCCGTTGTCGGTGTCGGTGTTGGTGTCGGTGTGGGAGTAGGTGTTGCCGTTGTCGGTGTCGGTGTCGGTGTCGGCGTGGGAGTAGGCGTTGCTGTTGTCGGTGTCGGTGTCGGTGTCGGTGTGGGAGTAGGCGTTGGTGTC
>DATGYA010000683.1:0-3896 GCA_035298405.1 Kamptonema sp.
CATATTCTCCCTCGTCGTCATCTTCTGCCATTTCACCTTCTAAGTAATCAGTGATGCGGCCATTCACTTCATCAAATAGCTTCCGGGTTGCCTTCAACTCCCGCTTGCCTTTCAAGAAATCCAGAAAACTAGCATGATAAATGCTATAACAGCTTTCACCTTGAATTTCCTGCATCGTCAAATACTCAAACCACTCATCTAAAATTTTTCCCACTTCTGCTTCATCTTGTTCGGCAATTTTCGCCATCATTTCACAAGGGATAGGCGTACCAATTTCCACTAAAATAAACAGCATAATCACCATCATTTTTTGAGGATCATTATCCATCCCCATCCGCACCCAATGAGTTTGATAATACTCCTGAAGACCATCGGGCAACTGCCTTAATTCCAAGTCATCATATTTACCCTGAGCAATAGCTGGCAAGACATAGCGCAGGTACATAAAGTTATTTTGACTCTTAACCGCCACCTGCTCAACAAACGCTTCCGCCGTCGTGTTGCGGTCTTGAATCCACTTTTGCAAATTCTCTTGATGCTCTGGATCTTCGAGAAACAAGCGAATATAATCTTTAATATCAATCTGGCTCAATTTCATATACTTTTCCTCCCTTAAGTCCAATTCCTGATAGGGAACTCCAGGCGACACAAACAACCGCTTTTTCTCCATTATGTAAGGCCGTCTCGTTAGCACAAAATAAACCCTATCTGGCAGTGTCGTCGGTAAATATAACAAGTTATTTCCGGGTTCTTGCTCAACTTCATCAAGAGCATCTACAACAATGATTAGCCGTTTTTCGTTTGTCAGTTTTTGACTGGCTTTTTCCAATAAAGTTGGCAAATCATCCGTCGCTGCATTCTGCAACTGGTAACGCTGAATTAGTTGCTCTCGAATGCTGGTAAGAAACTGATCGGGGCGATTGCGACCCTCTGCTAAAATATTGAAGTAACAGGGGTATTGGCGGTCATAAATTAACTTGGCAGCCAGGGCTGTTTTTCCCATGCCGGCATCACCGATAACTGTAAAATATCCTTTAGTTTCTTTGCTGATGAATTTGTCAATTTCATCAAAGACAAATTGGCGGCCGCAAAACTTCTTGATTTTTTCTTGGATGACCGATTTAAACTCTGCTGGTAGCTCATATTGAGGATACCAATCTTTTGGATCAACAATATCCGTTGGCTCTATCCCCAAAGCTTTAGCAATATTTTTAACTGCCCATCTCTCAACCCCATTAGGGCATTGTTTTGTGCCAAGGAGTCGCTGAACTGTATCGCCGCTAACATTAGCCATTTCTGCCAGTTCTTGGATACTAAGTTTTTTTTCTTTGTACGTTTCTCTAAGTTTAGCTTTCCCTTGTTCACTCGATTGAACTTTATCAGATTCAAGCATGGCAAATCTATAGCTATTATCGCGAATATTCAAACTATAGCAAGCTTGTCGCAACTTGAAAAGGGCAGATAGTTTTTATATATCTGCCCTATCTGCCCTAAAAAATAGGGCAGGTCATAATTACAGTTAAACTTAACTGCCCTTTCCCTTAATTTTTCTATCTTTTAAGATGCTGTTATCGAGTTGAGAAAAATCTTATGTTGCAGCTTAAATCTAAGTCTCAAGACAATCAAGTTAAAGAACAAGTCCGCGAAACCTATCACCCTCAAAAGCGCCACTGCTTAATTACCTTTGCGATTATTCTATTACTAGAAGTTCCCCAAGTCGCTTCTGCGTGGATAACATTGGCTGAAAAAATGCCATTATTACAAAAGGGCTATACCCAAGTAATTGAGATAGTTCTGAAGACTTCAGCGAAATAAATTGAATACTCCGGCAGGGGTTAAAACCCCTGCCTCAAATCCTAAGTCCTCTAAAGAGGACTAAAAAACTCATTAGTCCTCTTTAGAGGACTTAAGCTATTAGACAGGGGTTTTAACACCTGGCTATGTTTCAATTAACAATTAACAGTTAACGATTAACATTAAATCTAATTAACTGGGGCGAAAGGATTCGAACCTCTGAATGGCTGGACCAAAACCAGCTGCCTTACCACTTGGCGACGCCCCAATGACTTAACCTTTGTCATTCTAGCATTTACACAGCAGGTGTCAAGTAATTTGCCGATCTAAATTAAAATTTTCTCCAAAACTGCGCCAATCCCCACTCCTGCTTAACTTTGAGGTCTGAGATGGTATGGCGGCCGCACTGGAATCTGAATCCAAAACTCTGCTCCCTGCCCCGGCTCGGAAATACACTTGAAAATGCCGCCGTGTTTCTCTACCACAATCTGATAGCTAATTGACAAGCCCAAGCCAGTACCCTTACCTACTGGCTTCGTAGTAAAGAAGGGGTCAAACAGCCGATTTTTGACTTTATCGCTAATTCCCGGCCCGCTGTCCTGAATCCGAATCACCACGTATTCAGGATTAGGGAATGCAGATTGAGAAAACTCTTCCCCAGTCATCAACCCCGTAATAATCGTCACAATCCGAGGCTCTGGTTGATTTTCCAGAGCATCGATCGCATTACCAATTACATTCATAAATACTTGATTCAACTGTCCTGCATAGCACTCTATCTTCGGCAAAATCCCGAACTCCTTAACCACCTCTACCCCAGAATTCTTGTTCTTTGACTTCAAGCGGTTGTGCAAAATCAGCAGCGTACTCTCAATTCCTTCGTGAATATCAACTGGTTTCATCTCGGCTTCATCTAACCGCGAGAAATTCCGCAGAGATAGCACGATCTGGCGAATGCGTTCAGCGCCCATTTCCATTGAAGATAGGATTTTCGGTAAATCCTCAACAATGAAATCTAAATCGATCTCTGCGGCGATCGCTTTAACTTCTGGAAGCGGATCGGGGTAGTATTTTTGATAAATGCGTAGCAGTTGGAGAATCTCTTTAACGTAGTCTTCGCAATAAGTCAAATTGCCATAGATAAAATTCACTGGATTATTAATCTCGTGGGCAACGCCTGCTACCATTTGGCCCAGAGAAGACATCTTTTCATTCTGGATGAGCTGAGCTTCTTTTTGCTGCAAATTCTGTAAAGCATCGCTGAGGTGGAAAGCCTGAGTTTGAGCAGCTAGGGCTGCGGCGCGGGTTTGGGCATAAAGTTCAGCTTGATCGATCGCGATCGCCAATTGATCTACCACAGCTTGCAACAGTTCCACTTCCGAATCAGTCCACTCCCGGCGGCCACTGTAGTGATTGCAAACCACCGCCCCCTGTTGACCAGAACGAGTCTGTAAAGGCAGCAGTAGTTGCGATGATATGTGGGCGCTAGTTAAAAAATCCTGCATTCGGGGGTCTAAGTCGGATGCTGTTGTTACGTCGTCGATCCGAACTGTCTGGCGATCGCGAATTTTCACAGCCAGCAATTTCACAGGTTCCGGCGGATACTCCAACAACCGATTCCGCAATTCTGGACTGCCCGCTTCATGAGTAATAGCAAAACTTAACTGCTGCGGTTGTCCCGGCAAATACCACAAAAAATGGCACTGATCGATCTGCAATAAGCTGCGAATCTCATACACAGCCGTTGCTAAGATTGTATCGAGGTCGAGAGAGTCCCGAATTTGACTTGCGAGGCGGAACAGCAAACCTTCCCGGCGGCTCAAAAGTTCCGCCCGCGCTTTCACCCGATCGATCGCCACTGCCATAGCATTACCCACCCAACCTAGTACCTCTCGCACCTCTTCTGTCATAGGTTGGTTAGCAATCAAAGCCATCACCCCCACCAGTCTTTCTTCCACAATTAACGGATAAGTAATCGGAAATGCTTCAGAAGCAGAGGGGTTGGCGGAAGATTTCCGTCTTCCATCTCCTCCACTCCCCATCTCCCTCATCTTCTCCATCTCCCCCATCCTCCCCATCTCCCCCATCCTCCCCATCTCCCC
>DATGYA010000684.1:0-15917 GCA_035298405.1 Kamptonema sp.
CCACCTTCCCCATCCTCCCCATCTCCCCCACCTTCCCTAGCCGTTGAGCTTTTTGCCTAATAATTGATTGGTAAGCTTAGGATCTGCTCGTCCTTCAGTTTTTTTCATTACCTGACCGACAAAAAAGCCCAAAAGCTTAGTTTTGCCACTGCGGTACTGTTCGAGTTCCTTGGGATTGGCAGCGATTACCTCATCAATAATAGCTGCCAGAGTGGCGGAGTCGGAGATTTGAGTAACGCCTGCGGCTTCGATCGCCTGTTTCGGGGAACCGCCCTCCGACAACAACTTGGGCAACAAATCCTTAGCGATTTTGCCGCTGATTGTACCTGATTCAATCAAAGCAATCAGTTCCGCCAAACCGTCGGGCTTGAGTGGGAGTTCAGTAATGCTGAGTTTTTCATTTTTCAGGTAGGCGGTGATGTCGCCCATTACCCAGTTAGCTGCTTGCTTAGGATTGGCACCTGCCGCGATCGCAGCCTCAAAATACTCAGCCACCGATTTATCATCAGTCAACACCCGCGCATCGTAGGGAGAAAGATTGATTTCAGTTTCGTAGCGAGTCCGCTTTTTCGCAGGTAATTCTGGGAGCTCTGCTTGCCAGCGATCCAACTGTTCGGGGGATACCTCAATCGGCGGGATGTCTGGTTCCGGGAAGTAGCGGTAATCGCTGGCACCTTCCTTGAGGCGCATACTCACAGTACATTGCTTACCTTCTTCCCAGAGTCTAGTTTCTTGGAAGATGCGATCGCCACTTTCTAGGGCTTGAATTTGGCGCTCAATTTCAAAGTCAATTGCTCGGTGGATAGCATTAAAGGAGTTCATATTTTTAATCTCGACTTTAGTGCCGAACTCCTTTCTCCCGACTGGGCGCACGGAAATATTCACATCACAGCGCAGGGAACCTTCTTGCATATTGCCGTCACTGACACCAAGATAGCGGACAATGCGGCGCAATTCTTGGGCGTATTCGGCAGCTTCCGCGCCCGATCGCAAATCTGGTTCCGAGACAATTTCAACTAAAGGAATGCCAGCGCGATTGTAGTCTACCATCGAATAGGTGGAACCAGAGAGGCGATCGCTCCCGCCGTGAACTAACTTCCCTGCATCTTCCTCCATGTGCAGGCGTGTAATTCCGATTTTTTTGCGCGTTGAGTTACCTGCATCATCAATCAGCTCAATTTCCAGCCAGCCATTAGTAGCGATCGGCAAATCGAACTGAGAAATCTGATAATTTTTCGGCAAATCTGGATAAAAATATTGCTTGCGGTCAAACTTGCTATAAGGTGCAATTTGACAGTTTAGCGCCAGTCCTGCTTTCACAGCATACTCCAGCACCTTCTGATTCAGTACAGGCAACACCCCCGGCATTCCCATACAAATTGGGTCAATATTGGAATTTGGGGCCGCACCAAATTCTGTAGAGGAACTGGAGAAAATCTTAGTTTTAGTACCCAACTGACAGTGGGTTTCCAGACCGATAATGGCTTCGTATTGAGTTTTAACTCGTGTAGCAGTGGTCATAGGCGGCAAAGCTTTAGGGAGCAACTATTTCCTTTATTTTAGCTGCTCTTGACTTGTACTGACAGGGAAATAGATTGTATCCTTTGCTGCCTTACATCAATGGCGTGTCAAGCAGCAGCTAATTTTACTTGATTTTATTTAGTTCGATTTCAATCCTTAAAATTAAAGATTTTTGCATAAATTGCTCAATGCGATATACATTATATAGCGCGTCTCAAAGGATGTCCTGTTTTAGGCGGGTTAGAGGAAGTGGCATTTGAGAGTCAATTGGAGAGCAGCCTCAACATCTGAAGCTAGATTTCCATCGACAGCCTTGCCTTGTCGCCAAGAGCAACTGAGGCAAAGGCATTGAGCCGCCAGCCACCCTGACGTGGAGCGCCTTGTCAAAACCCGATTTTCTCGCTAAAACATGACAAAATAGAGCTACGTCAGATTAGGACGCGATCGCAACCTAAATTAACCGCAAAACGAGGGTGCTACTTTTGAAGAGATTGTTTCAAAAGCTCAACTAGCGGTTTAATAGATGTGTAGTACTTTTATCAAATCATAATTACCGGAGTTAGAGGTGCAAACATGGCGGAAATAACCAAAGAAGAAATGCGCGAAAGGCTGGGTAATATTGACCAAATTCGCGACATCATATTTGGGGCGCAGTTGAGAGATTATGATAATCGCTTCGATCGGATCGAGTCTGATGTCTCAATGTTGCAGCAGGATATGCAAACTCGTCTAGAACAAGTAAAAACAGTTCTAACTACAGAACTGAGAGCTGCTTTTGACTCTTTTGAAAAAAAGATCAAATCTATTAACTCAAGTACTCAAGAAGATACTGCCGATCTTCGACAGCAAATCGACCGCCTCAACCGAAAATTTTCTAGCAGCATTGAAGCATTAGATGAGGCGATCGATAACCAAACTGGCTCAATTCGCGATGACTTTTCCCTAAGTCGAGATAAACTTCAAGAAGATATTCGCAGTCTAAAAACTCAAATTTTTGAAGAATTAGACAGACGCTTCTCAGTGCTTCGAGAAGTTAAAGTTTCTAGGGACGACATGGCAGAAATACTGTTTGAACTAGGTATGAGATTAAAAGGAACTGAATTTGTTCCCGAACTCAAAGAAGCCGCTGACAGTAATGTAGATACAGGAAGACTATTACCAGACCGCCACCTTCACTAATAAGGGGTAAAAGCACATGGCTTTATCGGAAGAAAATCTCGCTGATCTAAATCAGTCTCAAGGTTTTGTTTCTGAAGCAAAAGAGAACGGTGCTAAACCTGCAACTCGGCTCGATCCACTGGTGAATCTACTTCTCGATCTGAAGATTTTAGAGCAGGCTGAAAAAGCGAATGTTCAGCTTGCTCAACCCACCAAGGATTCATCCCAAGTTGTCTTGGATAGTATTATTTGCTCGGAAAACAATTCACCAGCAACTTTAATTCCAAGCGATTCTAACTTAGAAAACTTGTCTAACTTAGAAAACTTGGGATCGGAGGTTGCAGAAGATGAACCAGACCCTTTAGCAAGTTTGCTATTTCAGCTTGAAAAACTCACAGAGCCGACTCTCGTACAACGCAGGATTTATAAACAAAAAGATACTGCTACCGATGTAGTTGAGGATGGGCAAAGTTTACCGTTTCTGTCCGACGAATCCGCTGTAATTAATGTTTTGGCAACTGCTATTGAAGAGTTGCCAAACTTGGTAGAAGAGCAAAAATCATCGGTGCTATTAACTGAAGATTTAGAGGATGTAGCTGCACAGCACTCAAATTTACCTAACACAGTAGTTGAAGATTCTCAGGTTGAATCAGCAGACAAAAAACCTCAGACTTTAGAGGCTGATTTAGAGGATGTAACTATTACCCAAGATGTAACTATTCCTTGGGAGTCGAGAAAACCGCCTCTAAATCAGCCTGAAATGAAATCTATTCCAGTCTGGAGCCAACCAGTAGAAACGAAGGCTTTAGATGTCTTAGTTAATACTGTTGAAGAGTTGCCAAATCTGCGAGAGGAACAACCAGCAGCAAAACTGGAAGCAGAAAAATCTCAGAATTCGTTAGAGAATTCTGAGGAGTCTATGGAGGCGATAGATAGGTTACAAAATCTGATTTTTGGCTCAAAAATATCTGAACTTGATGAGGTGAAAACTCTGCTGGCGGATACTGATTTGCCAGGAGTGCGCCACTTGATGGCAACGATTGAACACAAACTGGGAAATTTAGAACATCAAATTTACGATCCCCAAGAGTTGATCGCTCTGCTTTTGCCTTGGATTGGTGAGATTTTAGGTCTAAAAATATCTGAGTCGAAGGAAGAAATTATCAAGGTGATGGTTCCGATCATTGATGAAGTGATTAAGGCAAAAACTCAGCAAGATAAACAGGCAATGAGTTCGGCAATAGCCGATTTGCTACCAGAGGCAATTTCGCAACAGATCAAGAATTCACCGCAGGAAATGGCGAATGCGATCGCGCCAGAAATAGCAATAGCAATTAGAGAGCAAATTCGGCTCGATCAAGAATCAATTGCCGAAGCTTTAGCTCCAGAAATGGGTAAAGCAATTAAAGCACAAATTGAACTAGAGCGAGACGCAATGGTAGACGCTCTCTATCCTGTGATTGGCAATACTATTGCTAAATACCTGACAGAAGCTATTCGCACTATCAATGAAAAAGTTGCAAATGCCTTTAGCGTAGAGGGAGTACAACGCAAAATTCGCGCTCAGATGCAGGGAGTATCAGAAGCCGAATTAATTCTCAGAGAATCGATTCCATTTACCATTCAAGCTGTATTTTTAATACATAAAGCTTCTGGGTTAGTGATTGCAGAAGTGCAGCCTGAAAACAAGCAAAAACTGGAATCCGACATGATCGCGGGGATGCTGACAGCTATTCGTAGCTTTGTCAATGACTGCATTTCTCAGTCAGGAGAAATAGCCGAACTCAATGAGATTGATTACGGTGATTCCAAAATTATTCTCGAAGTAGCAGGATACTGTTATTTAGCGGTGGTGATTAAAGGAGAACAACCGAAAGAGTTTATCAACAAGATGCGGGAAACTCTCAGCACCATCATTATGAAGCATAGCAAACCAATTGAGTTTTATGATGGCGATCCTGATAAAATTCCGGAGCAGCTTCAGGGGCTTCTAGAAAGAATATTCAAGCTCGGAGTCAAGGAGAAAGAAACTAAAGCACCAAACGCGATTTTAGGTATTGGTTTAGTAGTTTCCACATTAATTTTAGTGCCTTGGGGAATGTATCAATACCGCCAGGGAATTGAACGACGCATAGAAACAAATACGACTATAGCATTAGGTAATGCTCCAGATTTAGCCGTTTACCGTCTTGGCGTTGATGTGAATGGAGAAAGCCTGAGATTAACAGGAAAGTTGCCTAATCAAGGGTTACGCGCGAAAGCAGAAAAAATTGCCAAAGCAATTGCGCCAACGCTAAAAGTCGATAATAAAATTATCGCCGTTGACGTACCTCCCGATCCAGTTATAGTCACGGCTGAAGTCAAGCGGGTAACTGCTGTTTTGAATCAAATCGAGGGTGTGGCGATTTCCAGTCGGTATGGCGATCGCAAAGTCACAGTTGAGGGAACTGTGATGCAAATAACAGATGCTCAGAAAATCGCCCAGTCTATGAAGCAAATTCCAGGGATTCAGTCGGTGATTAGCACTGTGAAATTAAATCCTTTGAAAATTACAACTCGCATTTACTTTGATGCGGGATCTACTACATTAAACTCAGGATATGGAGAGATAATTGACAATGTTAAAGAGTTTCTGAAACAATACCCTCAGAAACAACTTAAAATCATTGGTCATAGCGATCGCCAAGGCAATGCGGCGATCAATCAGCGCCTAGCTCAGCAGCGAGCTGAAGCAGTAAGAATTGCCCTTGTGCAGCAAGGTGTCGATCCCAGACGGCTGCAAGTTGTAGCGAGTTCAAACCCTCCTGCTGATGTGGAGTCTAGTCAACCTTTGCTATTAAGCAGATGTGTAGTCTTTGAGCCAATCACCAAGGGTATAAAAAGTAAATAATCATGTCAACAATCTCGAAGAAAATGTGTATGGTGGGCGATTTTGGGGTAGGAAAAACTAGCCTGATTCGTCGCTTTGTCGATCGCCAGTTTAGCGATCAATACCTTTCCACTGTGGGAGTAAAAATCTCTCGCAGAAACATTGAATTGCTGGGGGTAAAACAGCAGGAAAAACAGGACGTACAACTTTTAATTTGGGATTTAGAAGGACATACCAAATTTAAAGCGATCGCACCCTCTTACCTCCAAGGAGCCAGCGGTGCATTAGTCGTTGCCGATGTTAGCCGACCTGAAACCATTGAACGTTTGATCGAACACATTCAGCTTTTTTCATCCATCAATCCCAAAGGGAATATTATCATCGCTTTGAATAAGCTAGACTTAATTGACGAAGAAAAATTGCTTAAAATAGTTGAAATTGCCGAAGCTACAGCTCCAGATAAAGTATTAGCTACCTACACAACTTCGGCCAAGACAGGTAAAGACGTTGATGATATTTTTTATAAACTAGCATATAAAATGGTAGAACTCACATGAATCCTCTTTTAAATAAACTCCTCTCACCCCGTCAAATGGAGTATTTAGCAATTAATCAGGACTTGATGATTCTAGAAACATCCTTTGGGGTAAAGCGGTTTGCAGATCGACCCCACGAGGTAAAAGTCGGGGTAGATGTCCGCATTGGCTTTCCAGAATTAATAGGATCTGAAGATATTTTAATGTCCGTAATTATAGGACAAAAGCTCAGTTTTGAGTTAAAAGGCGTGGCTCGGTTTGCAGATAATAATTTGCCTTTATATTTTGATGTTTATGTGTTTGAGAATCGAGATGAAGGCGATATTCAAAACAGGTTAATAATTCTGTTTGAAGATGTAACAGAAAAAATGGTTGCCAAGCAAGCATTACTCCAGAGTGCCAACGAAGCAAACCTGTTATTAAGTGCGCTAGCAGTTTCCAAAGACTATATAGATAAAATTATTAAGTCAATGGGCGATGCTTTGTTTGTTACCACAACCGCAGGAACTATCAAAACTATCAATCAATCTGCACAATTTTTGTTTGGCTATAGCGAAGCTGAATTGATTGGCCAGGCAATTTCCACGATTACGGGTGAAGATAAATTGTTATGCCAAGCCCGCCACCGCTATATTTTATCTCAAGGGGAACTCTCAAAGGATCTAGAACTACTTTGCCGGAAGAAAACCAAAGATGAAATCTGGGTAGAGTTTTCCTGTTCATCTATTCAGACAGAAATACCAGGATTACATGATTTTGTCTACATTGGTCGCGACATTACAGAACGCAAGCAACAGGAATTAGAAATTCGCACCGCTTTAGCAAAAGAACAAGAACTGAGAGAGATAAAATCCCGCTTTTTCTCGATGATTGCCCACGAATTTGGTAATCCATTGAACACAGTTTTAGTATCTACTCAAATACTTAAAGAATACAATGAAGAAATAGCGGAATCGGAAAAAATACAATATCTAAATCACATTAATAGTGCCTCCAGACACATGGTAGAACTGTTAAATGATGTGCGGTTTATCAGCAGTGCAGAAGCAGGAAAGCTTGAGTTCAAGCCAGCACCCTTGGATTTACCAAAATTTTGCTCAGCGCTGGTTGAAGAAATAAAAGTTGCTGTGGGGAAAAACCACCAAATTAAATTTACTCAAACATTAGAACCAAAGGGAGGTATAGATTCTGATCGTGACCAATATTTACCGCTGCTCGATGCCAAGATACTGCGGCAAATTCTCAGTAATTTGTTAGTGAATGCTATTAAGTATTCACTTCAAGGTAGGACTATTTATTTTGATTTTTACTATGGCATGGAAGAGGCTATTTTTCAAATAAAAGATGAGGGTATTGGCATTCCTCCAGCAGACCAAGCACAATTATTTGAATCGTTTTATAGGGCGCACAATGTGGGTACAGTATCGGGTACGGGACTGGGGCTAGCTATTGTCAAGGAGTGTGTTAACTTGCACGGTGGTAGCATTGTTTTTGAAAGTGAAGTCGGGGTGGGTACTACATTCAGAGTTGCGATTCCTTTGAAAGGCGATCGCCACACAGAGCTATCTATTTGTATTACTTGATACTGAACTCGATTAAACAGCCAACATGAAGAGCCTTTTTAGAAAAATCTTAGCTCCTCACCACCTGGAATACCTAGCAGTGGATGCGGATTTTGCGATCGTAGAAACCTCCCCTAATATCCAGAGATTTGCTGAGAGTGGTAGTAGTATCGCGCCCGGTAATGATATTCGTAATGGTTTTCCTGAACTGATCGGAACTGAAGAAATTTTAACTGATATTTTAGCAGGACTGTTGCCCAATTTTGAGCTGAAAGCAATTACTAGGGTATTAGAAAATAATTTAATTCTCTATTTCGATCTCTACATTGTGCACTATCAAGAAGAAGAGAACTTGGATGTATTAATTATTTTTTTTGAAGATGTAACAGATCGGATGGCTCTTGAACAAACATTAGTTCAGGCAACTAATGAAATGAATCTTTTATTGAGTGCCTTAGCTGGTGCTAAAGATTATATTGAGAAAATGATTACTTCAATGGCAGAAGCGCTATTGGTAACAACTCCATCAGGAAAAATCAAAAAAATCAATCCCGCAGCTCAAGATTTGTTTGGATATAGCGAAGCAGAATTAGTAGGTAAATCGATTGAGCTAGTAATTACTGAGAGGGAATTATTCCAAAAAGTTAGTCATTCCTCGGCTTTATCTCAAGCTAATGCCGAAGTAATTTGCACCACTAAAACTGGAGCAAAACTCACTGTTGCTTTCTCCTGCTCCGCTATTCAAGCAGAGATTGAGAACGCTTATGAAGGTAGTACCCTAACACAAGATTTAGTGTATATCGGCAGGGATATTACAGAACGACAGCGGAATCAACAACGCCAATTAGTACAGTATGTTACCACCCTAGTTCTCTCAGAATCGCCAACTCTTCAGCAGGCAGTAGAAGAAATTTTAGCAGTAATTTGTGAGAGTTTGGGATGGGCAGCGGGGGAACTTTGGATGTCAGAAGAAGGGGAGAGATTAGTCTCAAAAGTTAATAGGAATTTTCCAGTTTCCGATCCTCATTTACTTAGATGTGTTGAAAATTGGGTGGAACCATCAATTGAAATTCCAGAGTTTAGAGCTATTACCGAAAAGATAACTTTTGCGCCAGGGAGGGGATTACCTGGTCGTGTTTGGGCTAGCGGTTCCTCTCACTGGATTTATGATGTTGTTGAAGATGAAGGTTTTTTGCGAAAAGAAATTGCTGCTAAAGAAGGATTGCATGGAGCTTTTGGCTTCCCGATTTTAGGTGACTATGAAGAAATGATGTCTGCAAAAGCTGTGTTGGGAGTGATGACTTTTTTCAGCCGTTTTCCAGAACAGCTAGATGAAGATTTACTTCAGACAATGGCAGCAATTGGTAGTCAAGTCGGTCAGTTTATTAAGCGTAAACAAGCAGAGGAAGCCTTGCGGGAAAGTGAAGAAAAAATGCGGGATTTGTTTGAAAATGCTACTGATTTGATTCAAAGTGTAGCTACAGATGGTCATTTTTTATATGTAAACCAAGCCTGGCTACAAACTTTGGGTTACAGTGAAGAAGAAATTGCTCAAAAGACGGTGTATGATATCTTTCACCCAGACTGTAAATCCCGTTGCATAGAAATTTTTGAACGAGTGATGTCAGGAGAGAAAATTGCACAAGTGCAAGCTGAGTTTGTGACAAAAGAGGGTGACAAGATATCTGTTGAAGGCAGTGCTAACTGTAAATTTGAAGATGGTAGACCGGTGGCGACTCGTGCTATTTTTAGAGATATTACTGAACGTTTAAAAACAGAGGAAGCATTGCGCCTCCAGCAGGAGCAAACTGAACGTCTATTGCTGAATATTTTACCAGAACCAATTGCAAAGCGCCTCAAACAAAACCAAGCTATTATTGCTGATGATTTTGCTGAAGTTACAGTTTTATTTGCGGATCTAGTCGGTTTTACACCGCTTTCTGCTTCTATGAGTCCGATTGCTTTAGTAGACTTGCTCAACCAAGTTTTCTCTGCTTTTGACCGCTTGTGCGAACGGCATGGTTTAGAGAAAATTAAAACTATTGGTGATGCTTATATGGTAGTGGGGGGGCTGCCTACGCCGAGGAGCGATCATGCAGACGCGATCGCGCAAATGGCTATCGATATGCAACTAGAAATTGCTCTATTTAATGCTAAAAATAATAAAGATTTGAGTATCCGTATTGGCATTCATAGCGGCCCAGTAGTGGCTGGAGTTATCGGTATTAAAAAGTTTATTTATGATTTGTGGGGCGATACTGTAAACCTAGCATCGCGGATGGAGTCTCACAGTTTAGCTGGACAGATTCAAGTCAGCGATGTTACTCACAAGTTATTAAAAGATAAATTTTTGTTGCAAAAACGTGGTACTATTAAAGTTAAAGGTAAAGGAGATATGACTACTTATTTTCTGCTTGGGAAAAAGCTTGATAATAGCTAGTTAATGGCTAATTATTGCAGAGAGCGTTTGACAGGGTAGTAATAGATTGCATAATCATGAATTATAAACATTTATTTCATTGGGAACTCTTGCCAATGCTGGCATTTCCAAACTACTTTAATTTAGAAGACATTTGCGCTTTTCGCAAAATTAATGCGGCTGTTGTTAATATTAGTGGTCGCCAGCGAATGCTTTGCCAGCGGACGGCATTTTTGTCCTTAAAGTTAGTTTATTCTTCAGACCAGGTGGAACGGGAAAATTTACGGATCGACTTGCTGGAGGCGATTAATCTTATGGAAAAGTCACATCGCGGTTTAATTAATGGCGATCGCACCATGAATTTACCAGGTCAGACTTCTGAGAAAGTCAAAGCAATGTATTTCGATCGACCGCTGAATTTAGACAAACAAGTGCGCGATTATATTGCCGAAGTTAGAGCTTTATTACAAGCGGAAGATGCAGAATTGAAGCATGATAATCCCCAGTTACAATATATTTCTACAGCAGCTTACGGTCAGTTATTAGAATCACTTGATGCAGTAGTCAGTCAATATCAACAAGAGAGCGAAGCCGAACAATTTGAAATGGATGCTAAGCACCTCGAACTTTATCAAGAAAGTTGTGCGGCGGCTACTCAAGCAGAAGAGCAAGCTACTAAACTTGAGAAAACACTTACCGAACTTAAGCAAGCTCAAGCTAAACTATTGCACAGTGAAAAAATGTCTTCACTAGGGCAATTAGTCGCCAGTGTCGCTCATGAAATTAACAACCCTGTCAGCTTTATTTACGGCAACCTTAACCATGCCGAAGTTTATATCCAAGATTTGCTCCACTTGCTGAATCTCTATCGGGAAAACTATCCTGAACCTAGTCCTGAAATTGAAGATAAGATCGAAGATATTGACCTAGATTTTCTAATTCAAGACTTACCGAAAGTTTTGTGTTCGATGCAAATTGGCTCAGATAGAATTAGACAGATTGTAATGTCTCTGCGGAATTTTTCACGAACAGACGATAGTGAAATGAATCCGGTTGATTTGCATGAAGGCATTGATACTACCTTGTTAATTTTGCACAATAGGTTGAAAGCTCACTCAAAGCGCCCAACTATTGAAGTAGTTAAAGATTATAGCAAGTTGCCAATGGTTACGTGCTACGCTGGACAGTTAAATCAAGTCTTTATGAATATTTTTAGTAATGCCATTGATGCCGTGGAAGAAGCAATTATAAACCGGGAAGAAACAGGGGTAGAAATTCACCCTGTAATTCGGATTCGTACCGAGGTAACGCATCCCGATTATGTAACAATACGAATTGCTGATAATGGTTCGGGAATACCATCAGAAGTGAAATCTCGGCTATTTGAACAGTTTTTTACAACAAAGCAAGTGGGGAAAGGAACGGGGTTAGGACTGTCTATTAGCCGTCAGATTTTAGTTGATAATCATGGAGGCTCGATTCGCTGCGAGTCGCAACCGGGAGAAGGGACAGAGTTCTGGATTGAAATTCCAGTGCAACCAATTCAGGTAAAATCGGAGATTAAGCAAAAGTCCGCAGCTTTGAATACTTAACAGTTAACAGTTAACAGTTAACAGTTAACAGTTAACAATTTCCAAACAGAAATAATTATGCAAATTACTCAATTTCTCCATGCTGCTATAGTTGTTGCTAACCTCAAAAAATCTGAACATTTTTATGGTACTGTTTTAAACCTCTCCAAAGTTGACAGAGACTTAAAATTTCCTGGTGCATGGTATCAAATTGGCAACTTCCAAATTCACTTGATAGCTGCATCAACAACGATCGCCGATCGCGTAGATTCTGAAAAATGGGGGCGCAACCGACATCTAGCATTTTCAGTTGCCAATTTAAACCAAGCTAAAGAACAATTGATGGCACACAATTGCCCCATTCAATTTAGCGCATCAGGTCGCAATGCTCTCTTTACTCAAGACCCCGATGGTAACATAATTGAACTCAGCGAATAATGAAAACAATTGCTTATTCTTATAGCGATCCTCTACTTGAAATAGCACCGTCAGGATTAATTTGGGAAAGGGAAGTCGATCGCATCTATCAAGATTTAGGGGGACGCGAACAACTGCAACAACTCTTAAAAGACTGCCAACTAGAAACCCCAGAATATCTATTAATTCAGCGGCTCGAAGAACTGGGTGATACTGTGCAGCAAGTCTGCGATCGCCTCTACCAAATTGAAGCCCTTGGTATTCAGTTAATTATACAGGGGAAAACAGCAAATAGTCAAGTTTCAACTATTACTGATTTACTCAAATTACTTAACGAAATTCAGCAGAGTCAACACAGCCGTAGCCTTCGCAAAGGACACGCTAGAAACCGGATTAAATCTCTGCCACCTCCCGGAAAAGCCCCCTACGGATATCGGCGGGGAAAAGACCGCTACACTCTCGATCGTAGCGCTGCGCCAGCCGTTAAAGACTTTTTTGAACACTTTTTGCTCTATGGTTCGTTGCGGGGTTCTGTTCGTTATTTAGCCAAGAAATACGGTAAGAAAATCTCTGTAAGTACAGGTCGCCGCTGGCTGACAAATCCCGTCTACCGAGGCGATTTGGAATATCAAAATGACCAAGTAATTTCTAATACTCACATTCCGATTATTTCCAGAGAAGAAGCTGCCCAAATAGAACGCCTTCTGCGCCGCAATAAGAGACTACCGCCTCGTACTGCTAGCGCCCCGCGTTCCTTAGCAGGTTTGGTAGTTTGCAAAGAGTGCGGTTCACCGATGACAGTTGCTAAAGTTACATCCCATCGCAAAGACCAAGAATATCTTTATTTACGACCTATTAGTTGTAACCAAAAGCCGAAGTGTAAGGCTTTATCTTATGAGAAGATATTATCACAAACTATTGAGGTGATTTGTAGAGATTTGCCTCTGGCTGTGGCAGGATTAACAATGCCAGATATGGAGGGAATTAAAGGGGGAATTGTGGGCGCGATCGCAGCTAAGCAAGAAATTATCGATCGACTGCCTATTTTGATAGAAGAGGGGGTTTTAGATGTAGAAACCGCAGAATTGCGAAGTTATAAACTGCGTACAGAAATTTCTGAATTGCAAAGCAAACTCGCACAACTTCCGCCTGTTAATTTGCGAGAAACAGCTCAAGCTGTTTCTTTGCCGCAATTCTGGTTAGATTTGTCGGAATCGGAACGCAGATTTTACTTTAGAGAATTTATTAGTAAAATTGAAATTATCCGTCAACCTCCAGATTGGAAGTTGCAGGTAGTTTTCATTTTTTAGCTAGGGATGTTTCCCGTAAATTTTGTAAATCCTATTGACATATATCTAACTTTGGCCTAGTCTATTTCTAGTGATTGTCTTTACCCCTATGATTACACAGCAGCAACCTCTACATCGTAACGCTTACCAACTCCTAAATCTGGGGCTGGGGCTGCTGCTGCGCCTTGCGCGCAAATAATTTTCACCTCAAACCAGTTTTTCATCACATTGAATCCAGCCTGTTTGTACAGGTCAGTCAATCTTCAACAATTGGCTAACTTGTAGGATGGGATGCCAGCATTTCTATTGGCGATCGCATAAGCGATCGCCACAGAAAGCTCAATGACCATTGGCTCATCATTTTTTCTTTTTAAACATTAGGAGATTACTATGCTGCAACTACATACAGCACTGGAAATGTTACTGCGACTGTTCGTGGGCTCTCAGGCACAATTCCCATGGCAACCTGACAGCCCTATTGAAGCCTCAATCGAACCCACCACAACATTTCACCACCAAAAATATAGGAGACACCGATCGTGTTGAAAAATCCCGCCACAAAATATCACCCCTGTACAAACATTCAGAACCTGATTCGCACCTGGCCGGACAAAACCATTACTCATCCCCCAATTTGGCTCAGTACCGATTTGCGTGATGGCAATCAAGCCCTGATTGAACCGATGGACATTAAGCGCAAATTGCGCCTATTTCATCTGTTAGTTGAAATAGGGTTTCAAGAAATAGAAATTGCTTTTCCCTCCGCTTCGCAAACCGACTTTGATTTCGTCCGACACCTGATTGAACATCACCTCATTCCCGATTCCGTTACCATTCAAGTATTAACCCCCGCCCGCGAACCCCTGATCCGCCGCACCTTTGAAGCCCTCCAAGGTGCAAAACAGGCGATCGTTCACCTATACAATGCCACCTCCCCCGTCTTCCGTCGCACGGTCTTTGGTTTGGATCGTTTGGGTACAATAGCAATGGCAGTATCCGCTGCCCAACTTTTCAAGGAACTGGCTGCACAACAACCGGATACTCGCTGGCAATTTGAGTATTCCCCGGAAACTTTCACTGCAACTGAACTGGATTTTGCCAAAGAGATTTGTGAAGCGGTTTTGGATGTTTGGCAACCGACACCTCAGCAAAAAGCGATCGTCAACCTGCCGGCAACAGTGGAAGTATCAACCCCCAATATTTTTGCCGATCGCGTAGAGTGGATGCACTGCCACCTATCACATCGAGATAGCTTAATTTTAAGCGTTCATCCCCATAACGATCGCGGTTGTGGCATTGCCGCCGCAGAATTAGCGGTGATGGCTGGCGCTGAACGAGTTGAGGGTTGTCTTTTGGGGAATGGGGAACGCACTGGCAATGTCGATTTAATCGTATTAGCGCTGAACCTCTACACTCAAGGTATCGCTCCGGGATTAGACTTTTCTAATATCGACAAAGTAGCGCAAACGGTCGAGGATTGTACCCAATTGCCAGTACATCCCCGCCATCCTTATGTTGGAGATTTGGTGTTTACTGCTTTTTCTGGTTCTCATCAGGATGCGATTAAAAAAGGATTGACGGTACAGAAAACGGATAGTATTTGGGAAGTGCCTTATCTGCCTATCGATCCAACAGATGTTGGGCGCACTTACGAATCTGTTATCCGAGTCAACAGCCAATCAGGAAAAGGTGGCATTGCCTTCTTATTGGAACGGGATTATAATCTGGTTTTGCCTCGGCGGTTGCAGATTCAGTTTAGCCAAGCGGTACAAGGGGCAATGGATGAACGAGGTCAAGAAATGTCTGCGGTTGACCTGTGGAATTTATTTGAACGGGAGTATTTGCAAGCAACTTCACCATTAAAATATGTCTCTCATTACTTGCGTTCAGTTGAGGATGAGGAATTGGGGACTGTAACTAATGGCGATCGCCCTACTCAAATTGTGACAACAATGGAGATGGAGGGGAAACCCATAACTTTGACGGGACAAGGTAATGGCCTTTTAGATGCGCTTTGGAATGCGCTGGGTTTAGGAATAGGCATTCGCCATTATGAGGAACGATCGCTTAGTCAAGGAAGCGATGCAAAGGCGATCGCTATTATTGAGGTGGCGGGTGATGGTTTCCCCGGTTCCGAGTACGGTGTTGGCATCCATACAGATATCGCGATCGCTTCATTTTTAGCTGTCGAGAGTGCTGTCAATCGGTTAATGCGGCTGCCAGCAAGCTACTCAAGTAAGTTAAAAGCCAAGCTTTCAAGTTCGCTAAAGTTGGCTTTTGAGTGCGATCGCTTTTTAGCCTAATTTCACTGCAATCGTCTCTCGGTTTAAAAGCCTTAATATCTTATAGCGTCAGGTATTGAGGCTTTTGTTTTCTATTTAACTAAAGACCCTAGCCAGAGAACTAGCAGTGCCTATTTAATACCAATTCTCTAAAAGTTTGCTACAGTTTGGGTAGGCGCGGGTTCGCGATCAAATTTGCCACCCACAAATAACATTAATAAACTCGCCCCAAGACTGTAGCATTAATTTAGAGAAGTGGTATAACCCTATAAAATTGCTATAACCATGCTAAA
>DATGYA010000685.1:0-25015 GCA_035298405.1 Kamptonema sp.
GGTATTTTCAAAGAACCTACCGAGAATTTCCCAAGCAAATTTGGTCGCGATCGCATCCGCCAAAACTGAGCCAGCTACTAACCCATCGCATACTGGTAATTCTAAATTACCTATTTCTTCTCCCTCGATTTTCACAAGGCACTTAATGCGATCTGTTCCCACTGAAGGATAGATATCTAAAATTGGTTCGCTTACCTCCACCCCAATTTCCTCGATCGCCCCCGCACTTGTTGGCTTAATTTCTTTTAATATATATTCGATTTCTGCTCTTTTAAAAATACTGTGATATTTATGAATTTTACTACTCTTAATATCTCTTTCTATTCCTTCATGCCAAGTAGCTTTTAAACTTAATCTTTTGGCATTTTCCTTGTAATTATTCAACATTGACTCATCAAAATTAATTCCTATAAACTTACAAAGTTTTGATAAAAAATCTTTCGGATCTTCTACCACTTGCTCATATTTAACTAGAATATGATTAGTTTTATTAACATTTTTATAACTAATTAATGCTGAATCTTTCCAGCGACTTATACACCAATCTATTGACCACGCCCCGCCCCAAATATCAGGTGCTTTTCTACTAGCCTCGTACATTGAAGCTATAACATCTACAGGATCTCGCAAAATATGTATAAATAAAGCCTCTGGTAGTAACTCTTCTATGTAATCAATAAAATAGAGATGTTCCGGGGTTTTTTCTAACCAGATAGATAGATTTTTTTCGACAGCTAAAGTATCTAAAACCTTAACAAATGCTTGAGCTTTTTCTAAGGTAGACTGTTCGGAACTAAAGTAATTTAAAAATTCTGGTCGTCTAATTTCATCTACAAAAAAGACTTCTAATCTCTCTACAAGAGCGTTCGAGTATTTATCATCTAATAAATATTGAAAAAACCTTGACTCTGGAACCGATATAATAGCAGGATGAGAAGCTAATAAGCTTTGTAGCATCGTCGTCCCGGATCTGGGAGCTCCTACTAAAAATATACGTTTCACAGTTGGTCTTACTCCTAAATTTTTGATCTCAGACAAATTCTTGTAAAGGTGGGCGCTGCTACAGCGCGTCTAAATCATTCGTACAAATTTGTAGGGGTAGTGCCCCCGTGCCTACCCCAAACCCTAGTTAATTAAAAATTAAAAATGCAAAATTAAAAATGATGAATTAAATTTTTAATTTTTAATTTTTAATTTTTAATTTCTAATTATGGCGACAGATGCCACACCTTAATTGTGTCGTCAAAACTGCCACTAACCAGCGTTTTTCCTTTCGGGCTGAAAGCGACTTCTACCCAAGAAGAATGTCCCTTCAGCGTACCCATTAAACCGCCGCTGCCCATCTGCCACAGCTTAATTGTTCCACTCAAATCGCCACTAGCCAAAGTTTCCCCATCCGGGCTAAAAGCTAAGGATTGAACTTTGTCTAAATGACCGACGAGAGTTCGCAATAGGAAACCGCTAGGTGTCCGGGATTCACCTGTCCTCAAATCCCACAATTTGATTGTATTATCCCAGCTACCGGAAGCGAGAGTTTGACCGTTGGGGCTGATTGCCACTGACCATACTGCGTCAGAATGCCCTCTGAGGGTATGGATTAGTTCCCCAGTCTGCCAATTCCACAAGCGTACAGTGCCGTCATTGCTGCCAGTGGCGAGAGTTTGGCCATTGGGGGTGAAAGCAACTGATTGCACTCCGGCTGAATGACCTTTGAGGGTTTCCAACTCAACGCCAGTGTTGACTTCCCATAGTTTAACTGTCTTGTCTTTGCCGACGCTAGCGATCGCCTTACCATCGGGACTGAAAGCTACAGAGAACACCCCGGCTGTATGCCCGTACAAAGTCTTTTCCAGTTTTCCAGTGTAGAGGTTCCACACTTTAATTGTATTGTCGGCACTGCCGGAAGCGATCAGCCTTCCATTGGGGCTAACGGCCACCGACCAAACTGCCCCAGAATGTCCGTAAAGCGTTTTCAGCAATTTTCCAGTACGTAAATGTAGCAGCCGAATTGCCCCATCTGTGCTCCCAGTAACAACGGCGCGGCCATTGGGGCTAACTGCTACCGACCACACAGGGCCAGCGGTAAAGGCCAAAGTTCGCACTGGTGCCGCTTCTTTTGAGATTTGGCTTGCCCAGTCATCCATTAGGGGGGGACGGAAGCGAATGTCGGGGATGCTAGAAGCTGGTTTTGAGGCGGTGAAAGCCATCTGTGGCTTGGGGAATGGCAGGTGAGAAGCGATCGCGACTGACAAAATCGCAATTGCGACCCCTCCCCAAGCGGTGACAACCGAATTAGGTTTTTGCACCAAGTCTACCGCTTGCGGGCCTGCTTTCAAGTCTTTGAGAACTTCTGTTGCTGACTGATAGCGTTTTAAGGGGTCGCGCTGCACGAGTTTGTCGAGAATGCGACTGAGGCGAAAAGTTAATGACCCTTTCACGTAATGCCGCCACGCCCAAGCATCGGCTTTAATATCAAACAAATCAAAGGGCGAAACCCCTGTCAGCAAGTGCAGGCAAGTGACACCTAAGCTGTACAAATCGCTGTTAGTTGTAGCAGTGCCTTTAATTTGTTCTGGGGCCGCGTATTCAGCAGAACCAGCTTTTACTTTACTTTTTAGCCCATTCCAATTACTAGAGGTAGCCGCACCAAAATCGACTAAGACTAGATCGCCCTTTGCGCCTTTTGTTAAGGTTTGGGGGGATCTGCGGATAATGTTTTCCGGTTTAATATCGCGGTGAATTAAGTTGCGATCGTGGATAAATTGCAACACTGGTAGCAATTCATTCAATACTTGCCAAATTGAACTTTCTGTAAAAACCCCGTGTTCTGAGAGTTCGGAGGCTAAACTGTACCCTGAGATATACTCTTGTATCAAATACAGGCAGCCTTTTTCCTCAAAAGAAGCCAACAATTCGGGAATGCGGGGATGTTTGCCTAACTTGTCCAGCATCACGGCTGAGGCGTGAAATTTATGAGGGGAATAGAAGTTTACCTCTGCTGATGCCTTGTTAGTGCCACTGCCAAGTTCTGACTCGAAAAACTGCTGAATTACGCAGCGGGGTTGAGATGGTTTATCTTCATCAATGGCCAAAAAGGTGCGGCCATTGAGATTTTGACCAAGTATGTTCAGGATTCGGTAACGGTTTTTGAGCAATAAATCCCCCCCGCAGCTAGAGCAAGTTGTGCTGTATTCTGGGTTTTGGGGGTTCTGGCAATTGGGATTGATGCAGTAACTCATCTGTCTTTCCGCTAGAGACCCCCATCAGACCCAAGGTTTGTGGGGGAGGAAAGCGGGGCGGGTTTGACCGCTTCCCATGGGCAAGTAATTAGAATATTTGATCTATGATAATTGTTTCCTAGATTTTAGCCACATTGGGGGGTGCGATCGCAATGTAAATTATTGCTTATTTTCCAGCAACCAGCGATTAATCCCGTCCTTATTTTCGCAGATTGTCTGCGTATTTGGTTACAATCTCCCTAAACTCATCGGTAAAAACCGCAAAGCGATCGCTTTTACTTAGGACTTACTTATGCCCATAATCCGCATTCCCAAATCCTGGGAAGTTCCCGAACAGAAAGTAACGTCAGAAAGCATTTTTCTCAATCGCCGCCGCTTTCTGACAAGCTTAATAGGTGCTGGCTTAAGTGCTTCCCTGCTGCCCCTTACTAGCTGCAACAACAATTCTGACTTAAAAACTGGAACTGCTCAGGACTTAACTAAAACATATTTAAACTTAAGCCGCAATCCTAATTTTGCTCAAGTAGACAGACCAATAACTGAGGAAGATTTAGCTACAAAATACAACAATTTTTATGAATATGGAGGCACGAAATCAATTTACAAAGCTGCTCAAGCTTTGCCTTTGGAAAATTGGAAAGTAGAAGTCAGCGGTCTTGTCAAAAATCCCCGCGTTTACGACATAGACGACCTTCAGAAAAAATTCCCTATTGAGGAGAGAATCTATAAATTTCGCTGCGTTGAAGCTTGGGCAATGGTAGTGCCTTGGGTAGGATTCCCGATGAAGTTATTGATGGCGGATGTAGAACCGCTATCAAATGCTAAATTCGTCCGGTTCACTTCGTTTTACGATCCTAAGATTACTAAAGGAGCAGGAATTTTTTCAAGATTTTATCCTTGGCCTTATACAGAAGGTTTGCGAATTGAGGAAATGGCGAACGATCTAGCCTTTTTTGCCACTGGCATTTATGGTAAAGCTTTGCCTAAGCAAAATGGCGCTCCGCTGCGGGAAGTGATACCTTGGAAGTATGGGTTTAAAGGGGCAAAGTCGATTGTTAAAATTGAGTTTGTGGAAAAGCAACCAGAGACTTTTTGGAATAAAATTTCACCTAATGAATACGGGTTTGAGGCGAATGTGAATCCAGAGAAAGCGCATCCGAGGTGGTCGCAGGCGACGGAACGAATAGTTGGCCCTGGTTCGAGTTTTTCCTGGGAAACTCGCCCGACTGTCTTATATAATGGTTATGGGGAATATGTGGCGAGTTTGTATGCTTGATTGAGATTCAACTTTGTTGCAAAAATACCGGGCGAATGCAATTCGCGCCTATAGAAACAAAGTCCGCCTACGCGGACTAATAAAGTAGAAGTAAAATAGCTGTTAAGTAGTCGGACAAAAGTAAACGACAATGTGTTAAGAAATATTAACCAACCTGAAACCTTTACTGTTTGCGGTTCCCCGTTCCCCATTCCCTTGTCTTCATAGTTAACTTTATTTTTTTTCGACTACTTAAGGCACCTAGCTAAGCAAGTTTTTTCGCACAACTTCTTGATAAAAATCTTCTAAACCAGCGACGCAAACTCGATCGTCAAAAAGATAATCTTGTCGCTGACTCATCTTTTCTGAAATCTCATTTCGCCACTCTGAGTTTAAACCCAATTTAACAGCAATGTCAATATATTCATCTTCATTCTGTGCAATTGTATCTGTCACTCCTAGCATCTTTAAGAAACTATCCGCGTGAAGACCTCTCATAAATTCTCCGGGACAAGTTACAATCGGTAAATTACACGCGATCGCTTCCAAGGAAGTATTCCCACCAGACCAAGTAAAAGTATCTAAAAAGACATCAGAAAGAAAATTAATTGCGATATAATCTTGGCGCGTGGCAATCGGCATAAATAAACAATAATCTTCATAATTCAGATGGACATTTGCAAAAGCACGATTTAGCCGTTTTTGCAACAGTTCACCGCGAGGAAAAATAAATTGAGCTTGCGGAACGCGCAGGGCAATTTCAGCTAAAATATAATCGTATTGTGGCAAATACTTAAACGGAGCTTGACAGCATAAATAAATGACTGCATCCTCTCGTAAGTTAAAATCGGAGCGAGTATTAGTTAATTTTCCTAAAATTGGTTTCGGGTAAGCAACACCAATATTAGGTAAGCGAATTAGTCTTTCTGAATAATGTTGCTGTGCATTTTCCGGTTCCATCAATTCACTAGATAAATAGTAGTCAATTGTTGGCAAACCTGATGTTACGGGATGTCCCCAGGCTGAACATTGTATGGGAGCTAGACGCAAAGCTGCTATTTGTATAGTAGGTGCATCCATACCAATTTCTGGGAACACGAGGATATGTAGTCGATCGGCAAGAATTTGTTGGCTAACTGCTTCTAAATTGTGAGGGATATGGTGAAAGACATCGCTATTATCTCGAAATTGTTGAGTGATTGGATCGGGATCGTTTCCTGTATAATAACAGTAAATTTCAAATTTGCTTTTGTCGCTATAGCGCAACCAGCCAGTTAGCCATAAAGTCCCGCTATAAGAGTGCAAGTAATTGGAGATATAGCCAACTCTGATTTTACCATTTTCTAGTAGTGGAGGCATTGATATCGGCTCCACCCACTGCGGATAGTTTGCGGCTAAAATTTTATGGATCAATTGACCATATTTTGTTTGGTTTTCGACAACATTGTAAGCTTGATAGGCTAAATAAAAGTTTGTGAAGGAACCAATACCTATGAGAGTATTGATTTTATCTTCAGGAGTTTCGAGGGATGTGTCCTGAGTTAAATCATTTAAGTTTTGAATAAATCGCTCGCGATAGTATTGTATTTCTTCTGGGTTATCGTAAACTATTGGTAGTAGTAAATTTTTGAATAGCTGGAAAACGTATTCATTGGGGAGTAATTCTGCTGCTGTCTCTGCACTTGAGATAGCTTCTTTGGTATATCCATTTTGCTGTAATATTGTAATTAAGTAAAAGTGCAGCTTGCCTGTGGTAGGATGAAGGTGGATACCGTCTTCGAGAATTGCGATCGCGTCTTCTATTCTGTTCAGATTTCTGAAGCATTCGCTTAAGCTAAAATAAACTTCTGCATCTCCTATGTGGCTTTCCAATAACCTTTGATAGCGGCTGATAGCTTCCTCGTATCTACCTTGTTGATAAGATTGGTTTGCCAAGTTTATAAGCAATGACGGCTCTAGTTTAAAAGATTCCGGTTTCCTGAGATCGTCTATTTCTAAAATGGGAATATTCGCGACTCCTGAATCTGCGATCGCTTGCTCATTTTCCACAGTTATTTTAATCCGATATTGGATCTTGGGTAAAATATCCTGCCAATCATTTTGACCAAGATTTTCTAGTAGAATTATTTCTGGTTCGCTATCGGTATCTAAATCTTCTTGGAAAAGCAGATCGAGCATAATTCCCGATAAAAGTAGATGGGGATCTAATTCAGACTCGCTAGAGATGTTGCTGCCGTCGATGAGCAATATAATATTATTGTTGTCTCGATTAGTCAGCAGAAGTCTGATGATTTTTTCTAAATCTAAGTATAAAGATTCTTCTGGTTGATTCCAATTTGGGAAAATAATTAAGTTAAACAGCTTAAAATTAATTTGTGTTGTCTCCATTATTGTATCCTAAAAATCATAACAATATCAGAAGTTACGCAGTTCGACCAAATCAACCTGATTTTTACAGGTTTTGTAGGTTAAACAGCAGTTTTTTGTTGTAAAAAGACTGCTGTTTAGGAACTAGAAATGGTTCCTGAACTACCAGTTTAATTGTGATTCCGTACTCTGGAATACTATTTTATCGCTGGATCGGCAGCATTACTAAAAGTAGAGATAAAATATTGCACTCTTTGCCACACTTTATCTAACAAATCTGGCATATCAGCATCAAACCATTCAATTTGAGGATAGGCTTTAAACCAAGTCCGCTGACGTTTGGCAAATTGCCGCGTATGCAACACAGTTAGATTTTTAGCTTCAGCAAGACTAATGTTACCAGATAAATATTGCTTTATTTCTTGATAACCTAGCGTGTTTAGTAGGGGCAAGTCAAAGCCGTATTTCTCGCACAAAAATTGTACTTCATCTAGCCAACCAGATGCTAGCATCTCCTCTGTGCGTTGTTCAATGCGATCGCCTAATCCAGTCTCGGAATCTAAACCTATCTGTAAAATCGGATAAGTGGGCGGATTTTCGCCTTGCTGCTCGGAAATTGTACGCCCTGTTACATAAAATACTTCTAAGGCTCTTAAGGTTCTGACTGGATCGTTAGCGTGAATTTTGCTTGCTGCGATCGCATCGACTTGTTGCAGCATAGCGTAACATTGATGTTGACCGAGAGTGGCAAGTTGCGATCGCAATTCTGGTACGGGTGCGACTCTGGGAATCTTCAAACCCTGTACGACTGATTTAATATATAAGCCAGTTCCCCCAACTAACAGGGGTATAGTGCTAGACTGATGGAACTTTTGAATTAATGTTTGAGTTTGTTGCTGGTAATCCGCTACGGTCAAAGTTTCTGTAGGATCGCAGATATCAATTAAATAGTGCGGTACTAACTCGCGATCGCGCTTCGTTGGTTTCGCCGTACCGATGTTAAACTCGCGATAAACTTGCCGCGAGTCTGCACTAACTATCGCACTTTCTAGCCTTTGAGCCAAGGCTAAAGCCAGTCCCGACTTTCCCGTAGCCGTCGCACCACAAATTACAATTAAACCTGTCCCCACTTCAGACATTAACTTCTAACTCTGCTAAACTGTTAACAAGCCAGTCTCGATACCACTCAGAAAAGCAAACTGGTTCCTCTGCTTCCATATACGCATCAAGACCGGCATGAAGAAAACCACACAAGTTTTTTCCTAAAGGAAATATTCCGTCTTCACCAGTAGCAAACCACAGTTTCCCCCGCTGCTTGCCAGTTATTACTAATAGGGCTACCATTCCACAGCCATACTCTGCTAAAGGAAATGTACCATTAAAGTTTAGTTCTCCATTTGCTAGTATCATATCTTCTGGAAATTCATAGGGAAAAGGCTTGTCTAGGCAGTAGTAGTGGTTTTTACTAAGTAACTTTAGCATCCCAAATCCCGGCCCTACACCTCCATTACCAAGTTCCAAAAGAAATTGCCGATAGTCATCAGGAAGGATGACATTATTTTGACACTCAAATGCTTGAACTTCATCTTCTTTTAAACACGGGTTTAGTTGGTAGCGATGTTTGCTAGGTAGATCGAGGCTTAATCTAGTGTCAGCCGTTCTGAGTTGTGTTAGCAATTGGCGTAACATTTCGATCGAACTCATCTGCTATTAATCTCACACTACAGTGAAATGTCAATAAGGGCGATGGCTGAAACCTTAAGGAGTGCACCCCAAATAAATTTATCAAACTCTTATACCAATTTTATATGAAGTTGTATAAAATTAAATATCGTCTTTAGAAGGCATCAGTCATAGCACGTCAATTGATTCTGGCGATCGCAGATCCCATGACCCACTGGTAGAATACAAAACTATCGAGATGTTTTTGCATCTCTTGATGGACTTTGAACCCACTGGGAACATCGGCGACAAGTCGGGATGGCGAGTTAGTTTTGTTGCCGAATAAAGGAGTAGATTGTTTTTGGGTAGTAATTGGTGGGAAGTAGGTTGGCACTTTACCAATAAATTAGCCAAAATAGAGATATCAAAAACTTGAGACAGGTTATATTTTATGAGCAAACAAACTGAAGCCGAGGCGATTATTAGATCCCATGTATTATGGGCAATGGGTGGCGGGCTAATCCCTATCCCACTGGTTGATTTTGTTGCTGTCACTGCTATTCAACTGGAAATGCTCCAGCAAATTGCCGCTGTTTACGATGTTAGCTATTCTAAGAGCATGGGCAAAACATTTGTCTCAGCACTTACAGGTACTAGCCTTGCTAGTTTGGGGGCGAGTTTTCTGAAAGCAATTCCTGGTTTTGGTACGATGCTTGGTGGAGCATCAATGTCGATCGCTTCTGGTGCTTCGACCTATGCAGTCGGACAGGTTGCCATCAACCTTTTCTCTAGTGGTGGTTCCCTTAATAACTTTGTTGAAGAACAAGTGAAAACGGTTTATGATTCAGCCTTTGAGAAAGGCAAAAGTTATGTTTCAGATTTAGAAAATGAAAAGGGGAATGAGGCTGCTAATATCTATCAGTCTCTCGAAAAACTCGGTAAGTTGAAAGAGCAAGGCATTCTCACGGAAGAAGAATTTCTTGCCAAGAAGCAAGAACTATTATCTCGACTTTAAGAGCATATCCGCCGAGATTTCTACAAAAGAGAAAAGGGAAATGGAAAGGGACAAAAAGGGGAAATGAGAATAAGTAATATCATTCCGGCTCCGCCGGAATTGGTATTACTGATACCAACCCATGACCAAATTTCAAGAAACGCGATCGCAGAGGGCGACAAATGGATAGAATTACTGTAGAATCCAGATTAATCTTACTAGCTTTAGTAGGAAGTCAAGCCTATGGGACTTCTACACCGCAGTCTGATTTTGACTACAAAGGCGTGTTTATAGCACCTAAAGAATATTACCTGGGATTTAAAACCTTCGAGCAGAAAGATACTGGCTGGGATGTAGAACCAGGAACAGGTTTATACCCAATGCTTGACACAGTTAAAGATTGTACAGTTTATGAACTCCGAAAGTTTTTGTCCCTTGTTGGCAACAATAATCCCAACATTTTAGAAACTCTATGGATGGACAGAGAATTTTACTCTTATCTGTCTCCCACGGGGGAAAAACTAATTTCTTATCGCTCCGCTTTCTTATCTCAAAAAGTCAGGACATCTTTTGCTGGTTACGCTTACGCTCAAATCAAACGGGTAGAAAGTCATAGAAAATGGCTGCTAAATCCTCCTCAGAAAAAACCAGTCCCCCAAGATTTCGGACTAGATGACGAGAATTATAAACCTTTAAATAAGACAGAAATTAACGCTTTTCTAGAATTCTTATATATGCTAGTCCGTGACTGCATCGAATTTCTAGAACCATCGGAAGAGTTGAGAACTTTACTACTAGAAAAGATTGACTATAAAGGCATTCTCAAGCAACGACCAATTCCAGAGGAGTTACTGTCACAAGTTCAAGAATATACTAGAGCAACAAATGATTTTATTCACCTGTTGCACGTCTCTCAAGCTTATCGACAAGCACTCGGCGAATGGGAAGCTTACAAGAAGTGGGAGTTGGAAAGAAACCTCAACAGAAAGGCTTTAGAAAGCAAATGTGGCTATGATTCAAAACACATGGCACATTGCATTCGCTTACTGCGAATGGGAATAGAAATACTTAGAGATGGGGTACTAAATGTCAACCGCAAAAAAGTGGGAGATAGCAACTATTTGCTGTCTATCAGAAATGGAGATATTGCCTATGAGGAAGTTAAAGAAATAGCCAGTTCGCTATTTGAGGAAATCAAAACCATAAAAACTTCTCTGCCGGAAAATGTTGATAAGGAATTTCTCAATCAAGTCTGTGTTGAATTGGTACTTATGAGTTGCAGTAACTCAGTAAGCTTATGGTAAGGTTCAAACAAATTATTTATGTTTTTTCTCCATCAAACTGGCCCAATCTACTAGCAGTTTTGAGAATTTGACCAGCTAAAATTGCTGCACCAAATCCATTATCAATATTCACCACCCCCACCCCCGTCGCACAAGAATTGAGCATTGTCAACAGGGGAGCCAAACCGCCAAAACTAGCGCCATACCCCACACTCGTTGGCACAGCAATCACCGGACAATCTGCCAAACCCGCAACGACACTAGGCAAAGCCCCTTCCATTCCAGCCACCACAATCAATACATCCGCCTCAGCAATGACGTGCCGTTGACTCAGCAAGCGATGAATTCCAGCTACTCCGACATCCCAGAGACGGCGCACCTGAAACCCGCAGATTTCGGCGGTAATAGCAGCCTCCTCTGCCACTGGCAAATCGGCAGTCCCCGCACTGAGAATAGCAATAATACCGGGATTTTGTGGCGTTAACGAATCAGGAACAATAGCACAAATTCGAGCAGTGGGGTAGTAGCACAAATCTGGAATTTTCTCTTGCAATTCCTGATAAATTTGTGGTTCAATTCGAGTAGCCATCACTACAGAATTGCGCGATCGCATCACCTTTATAATCTCAACAATTTGCTCAGATGTTTTCCCAGGCCCCCAGATTACTTCAGGAAAACCCGTTCTCAAACTACGGTGGTGGTCAATCCGCGCAAAATCCCCTACTTGTTCAAAGTCAAAATTCTTAAGTTTTTCCAAAGCTGATACTGGGCTGATATCGCCCGTAGCAACAGCTTTTAGTAAATTTTGTAAGGCTTCTGATTCCATAAAATTTGTTAGTTGTTAGTTGTTAGTTGTTAATAAAAGGGTTATGGTAGCGGATTTGATATTATATCAGAAGGAAGAAGGAAGAAGGAAGAAGGAAGAAGGATGAGGTAAGAATAGCAAGGGTTTCGGCAATCAAGATAGTCCTAACCGTCTTGGCGGTTGCTATATATCAGATTGTAGGGTGCGTCAGTTCCGAAACGTTTCCTAAGCAAACGTAAGTGTTCTTGCTGACGCACCCGCGCCTTGCTGCTTTTAATTAACCGTTAACCGTTAACCGTTAACCGTTAACCGTTAACGTTAACCGTTAACCATTTCATTCTGCTATTTTTAGTTCGTATAAGTTCCAGAAAGCACCGCCAATTGCACTGTATTTAATCCCAGAAATACGATCGCGCACGGCCTCAAAAGTCAGCGGATTTACCATATAGACAAAAGGCACTTGTTCAGTAGTAATTAGCTGAGTTTCAGCATAAAGTTTCTTGCGCTTCGCCTCGTTAAGTTCTTGTGACGCTTGCACATAAAGGTCGTCAATTTTCTGCTCCCAGTCAGCTACAACCCAACCCTTAATTGGCGGCTCTCCCGGTTGCGGTGGTTGGTTGAAACTGTGTAAAGTTCCCTTGGTTGACCATACATTATAGCCGCCGTGTGGTTCCACACCGCCCCCCGTGAAACCTCCCAGATAAGTATCCCAATCTCGTGTTAAACGCAGTTTTTCTACATAGGTGTTGAAGCTCAAAAATTGTGTGTCAATTTCAATTCCTAGCTTGCCTAAATCTTGTTTTATTTGCGATGCCATTTGTTCGCGCACCTTCTTCCCCGCTGATGCTAGTACAGTAAATCGTACTCTGTTACCATCAGCATCAAACAATTGACCTAAGTTCTTCTTGAAACCAGCGCTTCGCAACAAATCTTCAGCCTTCTTAGGATTGTAGTCGTAAGTTTTTAAGCCCTCTTTAGGAGAAAGGTAAAAGGGACTTTGTACCGGAATTGAAGAATGCAGGGGAGCTCCTAAACCGCGATAGATATTGTTTGTCATTGCGTCTCGGTTAATTCCGTAAGCAATTGCCTGCCGAAATTCCTTAGTATTGAACCAGCGAGACTTAATCGGGTCTACAAAAGGCTTATCCTTGGCACTGCGACCTTTATTGAGATTAAAAGCTAGAAACACCGTTCCAGAGTCGGGGCCGCCATTGTAGATGGTATATTTCCCTCGCGTTTCCTCCCGCTTTAACAGCGGAAATGCTTCGGGCTGCACGTCTAGTGTATCTAGATCCCCAGAGCGAAAATTCAGCAGTTGGTTGTCAGTATTTTCAATAATTTGCCAAACAATTCGTTCAATGTAAGGCTGAGAATTTCCTTGAGTATCCTTGCGCCAATAGTAAGGATTGTGCTCTAATATTACTCGCTGATTTGGAGTATAGCTCACCATTCGATACTGACCGTTACCAACAATTTTTTTAGCATCAGTGTTTGCTCCCCAAGTTGACAAAAACTGAGGTTTTCCATCAGTATCCATAGTGCGGACGCTTGCCGCCAAAATATGAGCAGGTAAAATTGGCAATCCGCCAGCAAATCTGATAAAAGGAGCAAAGGGTTCTGGGACTGAGAATTCTACTCGGCGCGAGTCAAGTTTTTTTACCTTTGGGAATTGGCGGCTAACTCCAACTCTAAGAATGTCTTTAAAACTAGAGGGGATTTTATCATTTAGGTAAATGTCATTGTATGTAAAAATGATATCGTCAGTGGTGAAGGGTTCGCCATCTGACCATTTCAATCCCTCTCGAAGAGTGAAGACAATTTTCTTGCCATCTTTAGAGATTTCCCAGGATTCAGCTAAACCTGGCTCTAGCTTAGATGTCATACCGTTTTCATTAATCAATCCGTCGTAGAGGTAGCTAAAAACACTGTAAGCTGACTGATTAAGTGGGTAGTTAAAAGTGGCTGGGCTGCTGGGTGTGGGAATTACTAATCGTGCTAATACGTGAGAGTGAGCTGGACTACATGAACAGAGGGTAATGGCGATGACAGATGCTAGTAAGATAGGCAGCCAGCGACGACAAGAATGGGAAATTGCAGAAATTATCATAATTATTTACAAGCTTACAGCTATTTTACCACTAACAGGGCGATCGCATAAGCTGCTATACCTTCTTCTCTTCCGACGGGGCCTAACTTTTCATTAGTGGTGGCTTTAATGCCGATTTGGTCAGGATTTAATTCTAAGACAGAGGAGAGGCGATCGCGCATTTTTTCAATGTGCGGCTTTAACTTCGGACGTTCTGCGACTATTACTGAATCAATATTACCTATTTGCCAGCCTTTATCTAATATCAATTGGTTGACTTGTGCTAGTAATTTTAAACTATCAGCACCTTTCCATTGGGGATCTGTTGGTGGGAAATAATGACCGATATCTCCTAAACTGAGCGCTCCTAACATTGCATCCATAATCGCATGAGTAAGTACATCTGCGTCGCTGTGGCCTAGTAATCCTAGTTCGTGAGGGATGTTGACACCGCCGAGTATCAGGGCGCGATCGCGTACCAGTTGATGAATGTCATAGCCGTTGCCAATACGGATGTTCATATAATTTTGAGTTTCAGAGGTGATGTACAATATTGTATTATTTCATAATATAGCGCCAACAGATCAGAGATCATCTTTCGGAGAAAGGCTATAGTCATCTCTGAATATCGAGCTAAAAACAGCCATATACTCAAATTTGATCTGGGTTAATACCCAACTCCCTTAACTTGGTAGCTAATCGTTCTTTCTGTTGCCTTTCAATTTCTAATCGGGGTATTGTTCATCTGGCTTATAAACTGGGATGATATCTTAAGGATAGCAAATATTTGACAAAAGCGGAGCGATCGCCACTCAAAATATATTATAATTACACCATAAAATCTACAATTTCTCCCAAACCTTCCAACTCAATAACACCCCCATGATTCAATCCCTCACCATTGAAGGATTTAAAAGCTTAGAAAAAATTACCTTAAATCTAAGCAACCTTAACTTATTTATCGGCACTAACGCCAGCGGTAAATCTAACTTTTTCGATGCCTTGCGAGTCTTGCAAGGAATTGGCTACGGATTTACTATTGATGAAATCTTTAATGGTAAGCCAAAAAATGCTACCAGCGAAGTGTGGGACTCCATTCGCGGCGGTAGCAGTAAAGCCACCTTTACACCACGAGGACACTATGCCTCAGAAGAACAAACTATCCAGTTTTCAGTGACAATTAAATCACCTGATGACCCAGGAAATGAAATTCAATATTGGATCAGTATTTCCGCAGAAAGAGGATGCGTCTGTAGTGAAAAATTACAAGTAAATGATTACGCAATTTTTGATTCTAACCCTATTTCTGATTACCCTAATAATCCCGTTATAAAAGTCCGCTATTATAACGGTAAAAAAGCCAGACCGCCACACCTACCCTTTGAAAAATCTCGCTCAGTTCTCCATCAATTATTGCGGGAAAAAATTTGTTTAAAGGATCATGCTGATTGGATTCAAAAATGTATCGACACTCTTAGTAACACCCAACACCTTGACCCATCTCCTGCCATTTTGCGCGGTTATTCTCAAGCGCATACAGCTCAACGCATGGGAGAACGAGGCGAAAATTTCGCAGCTTTAGTTAAAACAATTATTACTAATGTCACCGAAAAATCTGCCTTTGTATCCTGGCTCAAAGAATTAACCCCCACAGAACTCGATGATGTTAGTATTTTGTCCGGTGCATTAGGAGAATCTTTGTTTGCACTTAAAGAGGGTGACATTGACTATCCAGCTCCCATTTTATCCGATGGAACTCTCAGATTTGCCGCGATTACCGCTGCCTTCTTTCAACCAGATTTACCGGAGATTCTTACCCTGGAAGAAATAGAAAATGGCCTTCATCCAACCCGCTTGAGACTTCTAGTTGAATTAATGAAGTCAATGTCTAAATCTGGTAATGTTCAAGTTATGGCAACTACTCACTCACCTTTAATTTTAGAATGGCTTAATCCTGAAGATTATGATACTACTTTTGTTTGTAAGCGAGATGAAAGCACAGGCGCAACTAGAATTATTCCTCTTAGCCAAATTTCGTCCTTATTAAGGCTGATTCAAAAGCAGCCAATTAGTGAACTGTTTGCCGAAGGTTGGTTTGAGGGGATTTTATGAGCTTTAATGTCCTAATCATCCCTGAAGATCCAACTAATAATGGCTACATCCTCAAACCTTTAATTAAAAAGATGATGAGGGAATGTGGCAAGCAAAACGCACAAGTTGAGGTGTTGGGTAATCCCAGAGTGGAAGGGTATAATCATGCTAAAAAATTGATGAGTGGAATCATTGAACGCTATGCTCATAAAGATTTATTGCTATTTATTCCAGATGCAGACGGTAAAGATCGGAGCCAAGAATTTGTCATAATAGAAACTGAAGCAACCGAGAAAGATGTCAGACTTTTCTGCTGTGCTGCTTGCCAAGAAGTTGAAGCTTGGCTATTAGCAGGACATTTGGATAAGTTAAACAAACCTTGGTCAGAAATTCACGCCGATGTAAGTGTTAAAGAAAACTTTTTTGCAGATTTTCTGAGTAGCTATGGTAATGCTAAAGCTGCTGGTGGTGGGAGAGAAGCGTTAATGTTAGAAACGCTACAGAATTACCGAGGACTTCTCGATCGCTGTCCTGAACTTAAAGAATTACAAAGGCGAATTCAAAATTTACTGGCATCTCAAATATAATCCAATAGAGTTCAGTTAACAGGCTGATGAGGTGTACAAACCCGTCAGCTTTTAGCATTAACTGAACCTTAATATAATATCCAAGTAATCAAATTTCATCAGGGTTAATACCTAACTCCCTTAACTTGGCAGCTAACCGTTCCGCTCTTTGAGTTTCAGATTCATCTCCCATTAACACTAAATTTCCATCAGCATCAAAAAACCTCAACATTGCCAAGTTAGATTTAGCAGCTAAGGTTAGCAAAATCAAGAAATTCAAGGAAATAAAATAGGTGATAACAAGGCAAATATCCAGCCACCTATGACTAATACTTCTACGATAATGAGGATAAGATTTCGTTGCATATTCTTAATTAAGAGCGTCTTATTAAAGAGCGAATTTTATGCAGCCAATCAGTCAAAGAAGAATCATTAGGGCGATACTTTGCCTCAAACATAGAGACAATCAGAGGAAATCCCCCAATCTTTGCACTCATTAGTAAATGCAAGGCTAGACACAAGACTAGAATTGCCCATCCTATTAAGTGAAGAGTGTACCAAATCTGCGTTAATTCTCCCGCAGGTAGCCATTCTTCCTTGACCATACTACCAGATACAATCGAAAAAGTTAGTGCTAATAGCATGATTGTATTGACAGTACGGTGAAAGCTGTACCACCCAATCGGTTTACTCAATTGCGCTATTTTAGCTAACGAATCTGGCTGAATCAAACGTTTTTGACCGATATGAAAGCTGTATAATGCAAAGGCTGGCATCACACCTAAAATTAAGAGTTTACCAAAAGTGCCATGAATTCCAATGATGTGTTCCAACTGAGGAAGTGGCAATTTTCCAAAGCGGCCATCGTAGTTATTGTATACCACAAAAGCTGTTAAAATTGCGAGTACTGCTATCAGAGCGTTAACTCCATGTAGGAGCTTGAGAAGTAAAGGTTGGTAAGGTTTAGAGGGAGGCATTTGTGAGTAGGTTATATGAGAACATTACCTGATAATACTATAGCTTAATTAGGGCAATCTGTTTCTTACAGAGAAATACCGATATATTTTACTCCATAATTTCTCTAAGTATCGTCAGCAAAAGAATAGCAAATATTTGATTCGAGTGTAATATTCTCCATCATCAACAAAAAACTACAGAGACAAAGCAATTAGCTACCAATAAAATTGTAGTCACGCTAGCGACAAAAACTCCCTTAATAAACTCCCACTTTCCTCTTTTTTTCGCCCAAATTATCAAAGGTATAATATAACAAAACTGTGCAAAGCTAATACTACCAGTAAGTAAAGAAAATAGCCACAGACCCCTAGCTAGACCAAAACTACCAGGAGAAGGTAAACTTGAGATATCAATACATCGGTTAATCCAATTGCCAAACCACGAAATTTTATTCATAGCATTGCCCATAACAAAAAGTAATACAAACCACAGTAAAAAATTTCCACATAAAACCCAAGTAAACCCATCAATAAACTTATCATTACTCTTGTTCATTAAACCTCCTAAGACTTACACAAACCCCTGATTTATTCAAAAGATTGTCGCTTTCTTTAAAAAAATTGATCTAGAAATCAGGTCTTACCTCTATAATTTCTGTGGGCGATACTTATACTATTACCTTCCTCTTAAAATATTAATTGTAGTTTTCCGATCGAGTGTTGACACTTACTTTTAATTGTGATGATTTTTTAGGCCTTGTCTAACAAATCCGGCCGTCTTTGCCGTGTCCGCTCAATCTGCTGTGCCCGCCGCCAACGATCGATCTCAGCATGATTCCCCGACAACAACACATCAGGAACCTTCAAACCCCGAAAATCCGCCGGCCTGGTATAGTGCGGGTAATCTAACAACCCATCCTCAAAACTATCCAAAGCTAACGACTCAGCTTTTCCTACGGTTCCCGGTAACAACCGCACTACTCCATTAATCAAGGCTAAAGCCGGAATTTCCCCCCCTGTGAGCACAAAATCCCCCAAAGACACCTCGCGAGTAACCAAGTGCAACACCCTCTCATCCACACCTTCATAATGGCCGCAAATCAGAACCAACTGATCGTACCCGCCAGCCAAATCCCGAAATAACTGTTGCTGCATCGTCTCCCCTTGCGGAGTCAGCAGAATCACCTCTCGCCTTGGTAAAACTGGCAACGACTCCACCGCCGCAAAAATAGGTTCCGGTTTCATCACCATTCCTACCCCGCCCCCATAAGGCTCGTCATCGACTCGCTGATGCTTATCTGTAGTAAAATCGCGGGGGTTGACCAAATGCACCTCAGCGATTTGTTTAGCTAAGGCTTTGCCCATCAGCCCCAAATTCAGAGGAGTTGTGAAAAAATCGGGAAATAAGGTAAGAACGTCAAATCGCACGAAGCTTTAATAAATTTAGTAAGTTATTTCCCTGTTAACAAGAGGGCTAAGATTTTTGGCGCGATCGCACGATTGCGAACATTTTGAGACAACACAAGGTATTATAAGAATACCATAAATCTCATAAATAAATGCCAATCGTCAGATAAGTCTTAGGTTTTTGCTGGGCAGCATACATTCTTGTTGTATTTGCCCACGGGCTGTCAGAAAATTATCTGTAGGAAGGAGAATTGATCTGCTAAACCAGCACAGGATTACATGGTGAATGCGATCGCACAAAAAACCAGACTCACCCTCCGCCCGTTGCCTTAGTCAACCCGCAGGGGGTATGCTTCGCCAATACCAAAAACAGCACCAAAAAACCGACTAGACCGATCGCAAGCTGACGGAGCAGCCGATCGGCAGTAGCGGGACAACTCAATTTCATGCCTAACAGAGGAAGATACACCATGCAGCAGTTGACATCTCAAGCCCTTGAACATAGCCCCCAACGCACGACAACAACGATCATGGTAATTGGGGGAGCGGAAGACAAAGTTCACGGACGAGAGATTCTGCAAACTTTTTTTCATCGCGCAGGAGCGACAAGTGCTCGACTGGCAATAATTCCTTCGGCTTCGCGAGATCCAGAAGCCATCAGCCTCCGCTACCGCACGATCTTCGATGAGATGGGTGCCGAAGCTGTTAAAGTTATGGACATCCGAGAGCGGGGACAAGGGGAAGACCCGGCATGGAAAGATTATTTAGAAGACTGTACAGGAGTATTTATGACTGGGGGCGACCAACTGCGCCTCTGCGGTTTGTTATCTGATACACCGCTAATGGAAAAAATCCGCACTACAGCCCAAGCAGGCAAAATAGTCCTCGCAGGTACCAGCGCTGGAGCAGCGGTAATGGGACACCACATGATCGCAGGCGGCGGTAGCGGCGCATCTCCAAACAGGTCTTTAGTCGATATGGCAAATGGGCTCGATATCATACCAGAAGTAATCGTAGACCAACACTTTCACAACCGCAATCGTATGGCTCGGCTGCTATCTGCGATCGCATCCCACCCCGACCGCATCGGCATCGGCATCGATGAAGACACCTGTGCACTGTTTGAAGGCGAAGGCATCATTAGCATCATGGGCAAAGGCACAGTTACTATTGTCGATACTAGGGAGATATTTCACACCAACGAGCCTGTAGTGGCAGCCACAGAACCCCTAAGTCTGTTTAACCTGCGCCTACATATCCTTTGTCATGGGGATTGTTACAATATGCGCTCAGGCAAAGCCGTACAATCTGATGCCTGTCCCAATTCAGACTGGCCGCCAGAATGTCGAAACTCTAACTAACTTCCCAACTCAAAACTCATAGTAAAACTGTTCGTAGCGAACAGTTTATCAAGTAATCAAGCTTGAAATTGAATAAATGCTGGTATTGCCGATCCGACTCCCGCGACCCACATTCCTCTAAGAGTGCCATGAAAATACAAAAAATCCTGACCTTACGCGGCCCCAACTACTGGAGCATCCGACGGCACAAGCTAGTCGTCATGCGTCTAGAACTAGAAGAGTTGGCAGATAAAACTTCAGCGCAAATTCCCGGCTTCTACGAGGGATTGATCGGTGTGCTACCGAGTTTAGTCGAGCACCATTGTTCCCCCGGCTGCCGGGGCGGATTTTTGCAGCGCGTCCAACAAGGCACGATGATGGGCCACGTAATTGAGCACGTAGCCCTAGAACTTCAGCAATTGGCGGGAATGCCGACGGGATTCGGCCGCACCCGCGAGACATCCACTCCCGGCACTTACCAAGTAGTAATTGAGTATCAAAACGAACAAGCAGGTCGCTATGCTGCTAGGGCGGGTGTGCGTTTGTGCCAGAGCATTGTGAATACAGGGACGTATCCCCCAGAAGAGTTAGCCAAAGATATCCAAGACCTCCAAGAATTTGCAGCCGCCGCTGCCTTGGGCCCTTCTACCGAAACTATTGTTAAAGAAGCTGAAGCTCGCGGCATTCCCTGGATGCAGTTGAGTGCGCGGTTTATGATTCAGTTGGGTTATGGTATTCATCAAAAGCGGGTGCAGGCAACAATGAGCGATCGCACCTGCATTTTAGGCGTAGAACTAGCTTGCGACAAAGAAGGTACTAAAACGATCCTCCGCGACGCTGGCGTTCCCGTTCCCAAAGGCACGGTGATCAACTATTTAGATCAACTGCAAGATGCGATCGACGATGTTGGTGGCTATCCCATAGTCATTAAACCCCTAGATGGCAATCACGGGCGGGGTATTACCATAGATATCAACTCTTGGGAAGAAGCAGAAGAAGCTTACGATTTAGCTAGCGCCGCATCCAAGAGCAAAAGCATAATTATTGAACGCTTTTATACTGGCCGGGATCACAGAGTATTAGTAGTCAATGGTCAAGTGGTAGCAGTAGCAGAACGAGTACCCGCAAACGTAATTGGAGATGGAAAATCTACTGTAGAAGCACTCATAGAAGCAGTTAATCGCGATCCCCAGCGAGGCGATGGACACGACAACGTACTCACTCGCATCACCATTGACAAACTTGCCTTAGACTTGTTGCACAAACAAGGATATACGATGGACTCAGTGCCGCCGCAAGGTAAACAAGTATTTTTGCGGGCGACAGCGAACTTGAGTACCGGGGGAATTGCTGTTGACCGGACAGATGAGATTCACCCTGAAAATGTCTGGCTGTGTTCTAGAGTTGCCAAGATTATAGGTTTAGATATTGCAGGGATTGATATTGTAACGGCTGATATTTCCCAACCGCTGCGATCGGTAAATGGTGTGATCGTTGAAGTCAACGCCGCCCCTGGATTCAGAATGCACGTAGCACCCAGCCAAGGTTTACCCCGCAACGTTGCTGGTGCGGTGCTGGATATGTTGTTTCCCCAGTTGCAGCCAAGCCGAGTGCCTATTTTATCAGTCACAGGAACTAATGGCAAAACTACGACTACTCGCCTACTGGCTCACATTGTTAAGCAAACTGGTCAAACTGTCGGCTATACAACCACAGATGGGACTTACATTGGCGAATATCTCGTAGAATCAGGGGACAATACAGGGCCCCAAAGCGCTCGTTTAATTCTTTCTGACCCGACGGTAGAAGTTGCAGTGCTGGAAACTGCACGGGGCGGTATTCTACGCTCTGGTTTGGGTTTTGAAAAGTGCGATGTGGGCGTGGTGTTAAATGTGGCCGCTGACCACTTGGGGATTGGCGATATTGACACCGTAGAGCAATTGGCAAATCTCAAAAGCGTGGTAGCGGAGTCTGTGATGCCTAACGGCTGTGCTGTGCTAAATGCCGATGACCCTTTGGTGGCGAAGATGGCGCAGCGCGTGAAGGCGCAGGTGGCTTATTTCTCGATGAACCCAGATAGCGAGTTGGTGGCGAAACATACGGCTGCTGGCGGTTTGGCTGCTGTTTACGAACACGGCTATTTATCAATTTTGAAAGGAGATTGGACGCTAAGGATTGAACAGGCGGTGAATGTTCCCGTGACTATGGGCGGCCGCGCACCGTTTATGATTGCTAATGCTTTGGCTGCTTGTTTAGCCGCTTTTGCCCAAGGGGTAAAAATTGAGCATATTCGGTCAGCTTTGTCAACCTTCCAGGCTTCGGCTGGTCAAACTCCGGGAAGGATGAATTTGTTTAATTTGGGAACTTATCACGCTTTGGTTGATTATGCTCACAATGCTCACAGCTATGAGGCTTTGGGGAGTTTCGTGCGGAATTGGCCGGGATTGCATATCGGTGTGGTGGGTGGCCCTGGTGACAGGCGAGATGAGGATTTTGTGACGCTGGGTAAGCTTTCAGCTCAGATTTTTGACCGGATTATTGTTAAGGAGGATGCCGATCGCCGAGGGCGGCCAGTCGGTTCTGCTGCTGAGTTAATTTGCCAAGGGATTAAGGAGGGTTTGACTCCGAAATCTAAGGTTGAATATGAGTCAATTTTGGATGAGGCGGCTGCTGTGAATAAGGCTTTGGATAACGCACCAAATGGTAGTTTGGTGGTAATTTTGCCTGAGAGTGTCAGCGGGGCGCTGAGTTTGATTGAGGCTCGAAAACCGATTAAGGATGCTGTGGTTTATCAAAATAATTCTAGCCAGTTACAGACTCAAGATAGTTTGAAGGCAACTGTTGTGAATCAAGGCTAGTTGGTTAACTGTTAACGGTTAACTGTTAACGGTTAACTGTTAACGGTTAACTGTTAACGGTTAACTGTTTTTAAGGTTGTTCTTTGTCTTTTTCGACCGGGATTTCTTCTTCAGGTTGGGCAATTTCTTTTTTAAAGTCTCGTAGGGTTTTGCCGATCGCGCTTCCTAATTCTGGCAGTTTTTTGGGGCCGAAGATTAAAAGAGCAACTACGGCAACAATTCCTAATTCCGGTAATCCTAAACCAAACATATTTTTCTCCTGTAAACAGCGCTCAACAGAACTGAAGCAATTATACGCACTCAAGTTGACTTGTAGGGTGCGTCAGGTTAAGTTCCACAACTATTATCGAGGGTTTAAGGTCTGACGCACCCTACGATATGTACCAGTTGGATTTGGTTCTGTTAAAGTTCCAATGTAATTAATTGGGCAATTTCATCTGTTTGAAATCCTAAAGCCATTGGTCTTTGCGCTTCAGGAATTATTTGCACGTCATAGAGTTCTGTGACTATGCCTTCAAATCGCAGCCAGTGAACGATCGCTCCTGTATTAATATCAATTACCATGATACCACAGCGTGGTTCTGCATCTTTTTTAGCGAGTAATTCATCTAGTTCTAAACCGCCAAATGTCTTGTCATCTCCTCTGGGTTTGGAAAGTCCAACAATTGCCCAATTTTGCCAAAATGCTAAACCTCGTAGATATCCCGGACAAAATGCGATCGCGTTAAATTTCCCTGTGTCTAAATCCACATATCCCAATTCTCCTTTCCCCGAATTTAACAACCATAATTTATCTTGATACCAGCGCGGTGAATGTGGCATCGACAATCCTGTGACGATGACATCGTTAGATAGGATATCAATAACTATACCGCCATTGTTTCTGCGATCGCGCCACCCATCTACTACATCCGACTGACTCACGGCTGTGGCATATTTCGCTTCCCCTGCCACCATTGCTAAACCGTTGAGGTGACAGCGATCTTCATTTATATATTGTGAGATAAATGGCGGTTTCCAGAGAGGTTTACAACTGTGGCGATCGCTGACTGTGGCTATACAATTGAGTAAAGTGCTAATAAAAATTATTTTGCCATCTCTATCTACAGCGATATCGTGAATATCGATATCTCCGGTAGTATAACTGATTCGCGGTATGTATAGGCGATCGTAGCCTTGATGTTGCCCTCCCGCAGCTAACACATTGTCTAATTGCCAGATTTGATATTTAGAACTTAAGTAAATGCGATGCCTGTGGCTGGCTTCGCCTACGCGAGTGCAGTAAAGTCCCATTGCGCGATCGAATATTCGCCAAAAAGCTGAGATTCTGTTAGTTTCTGGCGCAGCACCAATTAACATTAACCTACTGGTTTGATAGGTAGTGCAAGCGAGGCTGATTTGTTGTTGGGTTAACCAAGATGGTAACTCGCGATCGCCAAAAATCTCGTGTTCTTGGGCTGTATTGGAAACTGTGCGATCGTTATTCATAGCATCTGGAAGCATATCTTTATATATCCAAAATGTAGCGCGATCGCATCAAAATAAGTATCTATATTTCGATCCCTTTGTATAAGAGTTTAAAATTTCCAGAGAAATATAAAGATTTGTAAATGAGGTTAGTGAAAAACTTCCAATTGATGGAACCTTAATAATTTTTCAACAGCCAGGGAGCTAGCGTATCATCCCCGACCAACTAAAAATATCATTTCCTCAATCAAATCAGGGGACAGAGCGAGCAAAGCTCAACAACGATCGGCAAGCCCTCGTAAGTGTGAAATTGTTTCCGTACCAGTTCGTTCTTCCAATGATTTCCCTGCTATATTAACCTATATACATTTCATTTACAACTTTGTGATGTTGCATAAAAAGCTAGTATTTCCCGATAGAAAGGGTCAAGGTCAAGATGAGACTTTAATTTGCCGTGAACCCGTGGTAATCATAGGAGCTAACGGTTCTGGCAAAAGTAGACTTGGCTTTTGGATTGAGCAAAATCAGCCTAACCCTGAAAAAGCACACAGGATTTCGGCACAGAGAGCGCTAGATTTTTCTGAGTACGCCAAATTAAAAAGTCACGAGCAGGCTGAAAAAGAACTTCTTTTTGGTGTT
>DATGYA010000686.1:0-17506 GCA_035298405.1 Kamptonema sp.
AGAAGTTTGAGATTTCATAATAGTTCCGGTATTTTATTTCTAGTAGGAGTACCACCTGTAAGATTTGGTATCCACCGATGTTGATGAGGAGGTGGCAGATGATCCGGTCGAGGATTACCATTAGGATAGGTAGGACTGGTAAAATCTAAGTCTCTCACCGGCTGTCCGGACACATCGAATTCTCGCATCTGATAAATCCTTTGGTTATAAGTATCCCATCTTAATTGAGAATGAGGCCCTATAGCATTCGGATCGGGTTTTGCTTCCCCAAGTCTAGGCGGTTGTTGGCTTTTAAATACAATCGTACCATCTGCATAGCGTGAGTGGACTAACAATCTAGTTTTAGATTTTTGGAATATTCAACGTAATGATTTTATCACTTATTTTAGGAGGCGATCGCACCCTACAATAAAAAATAAAGCAGACAGTACCAACCCTGTCACCTCTGCGACAAATTGTACAACAGCAGTCTACTAACTGATGCTATTTCTAAAGGGGAGTTATTACCCCCCCAAGTATAATAGATACAGGCAAAAATGCTTCGCCCTACCAAATAGGAATGCTTCCCTCCCCGCAGATATTATTAATCTCCTCTTTCTGGAGTTCGATCGTCAGAAATTCCTGCCTGTCGCTCTTTAAGCTTCAATAATATTTCTGCATGAACTTCTTTAGTAATTGGATAAAAATAGGCTAAAACTAAGCCACCAATTAAGGCGATAGTTGGCAATGGCCCAATGGATATATGAATTGCAAAAAGCGCAGATGGAGGTTGTACTGGTACTGGTTGTCCCGGAATAGTGGCGATAAATTTTGCTACTTCTAAAGCTTGTCCTACTAACCACAAACCCATTGCTAAGCCAATTTTTTGCAACAACACCATAAACGAATAAAAAACCCCTTCTCGTCGCTCTCCAGTTTGCAGTTCGTCGAGTTCAATCACATCTGGTATCATTGACCAAGGTACTAAATAGGCTGTAGAAACTCCTACCCCTGCCATAATTGCAAGTACATACATCTGCCAAATTTGTCCGGGTTGCAAGAAAAAGAGTCCGGCTTGGGCGATAATCCACAAACTCATTCCCATAAAATAAACGGCTTTTTTACCGTATCTCTTGCTAACTTCACTCCAGACAAATAGCATGGCTAAAGCAGTACCTTGAACTGCGATCGCAGCTTGGGTAAAAGCGCTTTCTGGCATTTGCATCCAGTTGACGACAAAGTAGGGAAGTATAGAAGCTGTTAACTGCACTGCTAGCCACGAACATAGATAAATCCCAATTACATACAAAAATGGGCGGTTACTAAATGCAATTCGTAACTGCTCTACCAGTGGCAATGAGGCGGATCTATCAGCTTCTTCTGAGCTTTCCTGTTGAGATGCGACGTATTTCCGGGTTCCTAAAACGCACCAGTAAATCGGTAATACTGAGATAATTGTACAAACCGCTCCTAACACTAAATATTTAGTATGACCATCTTTAATTGTTGCAAAGATTATCTGTGCTAAGATCAATGAAAAAATACTGCCGCCAATGGAGAAGGCGAATCGAAAACTATTAAGACTGGTGCGTTCGTTGTAGTCTTTGGTTAGTTCTGGGGTAAGAGCAGTATAGGGTAGGTTAACGGCGGTGTAGGCGGTGTTAAAAAGGATGGCAATGACTACATAGTACCAAAACAGAACTGTGTGGTCAGTGCTGGGAACAATCCACTGTAAGAAGAAGAATATCCCAAATGGAATTGCACCGAATATCATCCAAGGATAACGGCGACCCCAAGGATGATTTGTGCGATCGCTTAATACGCCTACGATTGGATCGTTAACGGCATCCCAGACCTTGCCAATGAGGAGAATATTGCTGGCTAACCCAGCAGGTAAACCAGCAACGTTTGTAAAGAAAAACAGTAGGAAAAATACGAGGATGTTAGCAGTGATCGCAGGGCCGAGGTCGCCGGCACCATAAGCTAATTTTGTTACAAAACTGAGTTTTTTAGGTTCCAGATTGCTGATCGGACGGAGAGGAAAAGAATTGTTACTCATAGAATTTGGGAAGATTTGTTCAACAGATTTTCTCTGTGTATGGGATTAGTTTGTAGCTTATTAAATACCTACAAGCTTACTGGAGGGGGGAATCTACGCCTGGCAGATGTATTTGTTTTAGTAAAGCTTGATAATGCTGTCGCTCTTGTTCAAGTTGAGCGATCGCTTCCTCTGCACGCTGCCGCTCTTGTTCAGCTTGAATTTGAGCAAATTCTTTATCTTGGCGTTCCTGTTCAGCTTGGGCTTGAGCAAATTCTTTCTCCTGCCGTTCCTGTTCAGCTTGAATTTGAGCAAATTCTTTCTCCTGTTGTTCCTGTTCTCTGAGTTGTTCCATTTCCACAAAAGTCAGAAATCTGCGGCCATCAGACCGATAAATTTCTAAGGTAGTTTCTGTCAATTCAAATTGAATTCCTAACAGCAGGCTCACCCAACCATTGATCTCTACAATTGGTTCCAAGAAATCTTGATTGCGAATAAAACCGCTCAATTCGATCTCATCTGGATTGTAAATGTAATATTCTTGAACTCCATAGCGTTGATAAAATAGAAGTTTTTGTCCAAATTTGTCAGGGGGGTTGCCAGGAGATAAGATTTCAAAGACGACTTGGGGAGCGATGTTATCTTCTTCCCACTGTCTGTAAGCATCTCTATCACCTTTTGCCCTCCCAAAGACTACCATTGCATCGGGTGCTTGGCAAATTTTATGATCTTCTTGAACGGGATACCAGAGTAAATCCCCTGCTACAAAGACATCTGAATTATTAGCAAACAAAATTTCTAAGTTTTCTTTAATTGTTACAATCCAGCGAAATTGTTTAGTATTGTCTGCCATTGGTTCTCCGTCGCAATCCGGGTAGATGATTTCTGATATAGTTTCGGCCGGTAACTGTTGTACCATATTGTTGAGATGGGTGAGGAAGTTGATTGTAGTATAGCTTTCTGTAACTTATCTTGACACTTTTGCACCCAAAGCACTTGTCTGTTTAGTTGGGTTGTATATTTAAAATCCCAACTCAAAAATTGCTAAAATCCCTGCTGTCATCAACAAGAAAAAAATTCCCGCCACACCTGCCAAAGGTTGCGCTTTTATACCGGTAATCCACTCAGGAACCCGACCCGTATATGCAATTATCTTAGCTGCATCCAGACTGGCTATTACCCAAATCCAACCAGCGTGAAGTCCGATCGCTAAACCTAAATCTCCATTATCACAAACACGCGCAAAAGTCAACACCATTCCCATTAGCCACAATCCCGGCAATTGCGTAATAGTTTCTCGTACTTCCCAAAGTAAATGAGCACCAGCGAAAATTAAACTCGCGATCGCGGCTGCCATTAATACTGAGTAATCTTCCTGAAGTAGATTTTGCAAAAAACCGCGAAAAATTAACTCTTCCGTTCCGCTAATCCATAATCCTAACAACAGAGTCAGCAGTAAAGAAGGCTGAAAAATTGATAATAAAGCGTCAATTTCTTTTTCCTCTCCCTGTTTCCACCCGATCCAGCCTAAAGCACGTTGAACTGCAAATAAAGTCCCAATACTCAACACTCCTAAGCTAAAACCAAACCCCAAAGAAACTAAAATTTCGGGTTTTGCCACTAATCCCAAATCCGCAAAAGACCAATTCTCAACCCAAGTTCCACCCCACAAAATTAGGGGGACAATTAGGTAGAGAGTAGCGAGTAAAGGTAATTTTTTGTTTCCTAAAGGCTGAGGTGGATGCCAATTAAGCGCGATCGCTGTGGGAATTGCCACTGGCAACCACAAACACAGCCAAGCCGCAAAAAAAGCTATTACTTTAATAATTGCCGGCATTGACGGCGATAAAAGCCGTAGGCTGTTTACTTGTTCCATCGTTCCCATCGCGATCGCAGATTAATTGCTGTCGCCTTTGTCTTACTCCTCAGAATTTTCCTCTTCGTTTTCGTCTACTTCTTCGTCCAAGTCTCCATTATTCTCACCTCGACTTTTCACAGCATCGATCTGTATCAAGTGAATGTGCTTGTAGCCGAGCTTGATTTCAAATTCATCTCCCGGCTTTAATCCCATCGACTCAGTGTAAGTCGAACCAATAACGATTTGACCGTTTTTGTGAACGCTGACGTGATAAGTCGCTTCACGGCCGCGACCATCTTTTGTGGTTTCCGGGGTTAAGGGAATTCCCCTCGCCGCCAAAACCGCATCGTAAAAATCTGTAAGGTTAACGCGGGTAAGGTCGTTTTTTGTCGTCGAGTAATATCCGCACAACTTTGCGGTTTCTCGCCGAGGCAAGTGGGAGAGTTCTTTTACTTTTGAAAGGAGGGCCCTTCCTATAAGTGGGGATGTTGCAGTTTCAGTCATGATCTTACGAAATATCCTTCAATCGTGTTGATTGGTTAATAGACTTCTATGCTAATTTAGAGCAGTATAAAAAATATATACTTAATTTTATCCGTTTTAGCAAAAATCTTTTTTCACCCAGCAGTTCGCCAGATATTGGATAACAAAAGTCGGTCGCAAGTCCCTAATCCTTTAAATTTAGGTGGCGCTGGAGTTGCTTGAGGGAATGGTAAATTTCAGGTAGGCGGCTATAAATAGCTGCGGCTTTGAGAAATATTTTGTGGGGAATTGCTGGAATACCAGTGACGATCGCACCTGCGGGTACGTCGCTATGAATTCCAGCTTTTGCAGTTGCGATCGCGCCATCTCCTATTTTTGCTTGATTAGCAATTCCAACTTGACCGGCCAAAAGTACCTTATTACCAACTTTCACGCCACCTGCTAAACCAACTTGAGCAGCGATCGCAGTATTTTGTCCTACTTGGCAGCCATGACCTATATGTACTAAATTGTCAAGTTTTGTATTACGACCGATGCGAGTTTCTCCCACAGCGGGACGATCGATTGTAGTGTTGCAACCAACCTCTACGCCATCTTCCAAGACAGTACAACCAGATTGTTCCATTTTGAACCAACCTGTCGGTGTCGGCACAAAACCAAAACCTTCCGCACCAATAGCAGCGCCAGAGTGAATTACACAATCTGCTCCAATAACAGTGCGTTCGTGAACCGTGCAATTAGCGTGTAAAACTGTGCGATCGCCTATTTGCACTTCCGGGTAAATTACCACATTCGGGTGAATGCAAACTTCCTTACCAATTTTCACTCCGGCTTGGATCGCAGCATGAGGGCCAATATAAACATCCGTACCAATTTCTGCACTTGGATGAATCACAGCAGTAGGATGAATTTCTGGTGTTGGTCGAAATGGCTGATAAAAAAGTGCGATCGCTTCCGCAAACAACAATCTCGGATCTGCTGTCGCCATCCATGCAATCCCCCGCTCGGTAGATTTGGCCTGAAGCACTTCATCCATCGGCAAAATCAAAGCAGAAGCACCAGTACCAGCCACATAGGCAGCAAATTTAGCACCTTCTATATAACTCAGATCGCCAGCTTTTGACTCATCGACAGCAGCCACACCAAAAATTTCTGGATCTACAGCATCAGCACTTGTAAGGCTGTGACTTTTGACTAAAGTAAGTTTCTGTAACAGTTCGCTAAACTTCATTTTTAAACATTGCCACTTAACATAGATACTCGGCAGCTAAAATTGCCCCTCTCCCAAATATGAATGGGCAGCTTACACTCACCGCTCCTATTTAAAATTACCACCAAACCCACCTCAACAAATATTTAAAAATATTTAACATTTCCCCAGAGATACTGGGACTAACTTCTCAATTCTCTCAACTATTGCTATGAATCCGAGCCAAATTTTGGTCTTTTTATCAGTAACATCAGACCGAAGGTGGCTCTGTAACAGGTTTTCGGCTTGATGATTTTGCTAGAATAAAATAGCCCTGCTCGTAGGGGAGGAGGGTAGGGGAGAAAAAGCGGATTCAGTCTGCATAAAAAATCGGGATTCTCCCCCCAGCCTGCACCCTTCCTACCTCGGAACTTTGAAAATGCCCAACACCACTCACCACGCGATCGCACATCTCGAATTCATTCCTCCCGACTTCAACCCCCTAGTCTTGTGGGGTTGCCAACAACTACTCCCTTGGTGGCTGAAATTTCGGACACCCATTAGCCAAATAGAAGTCGAAAATCTTGAAACCCTCGCTCATCTGTGCAGCGAGTTTCAACAACGCAAAGTCAGGTTCTTACTAGCATTCCGCCATCCCAACACAGATGACCCCTTCTGTTTGGCACACCTGTTTTGGAAACTACTACCTCAAGTAGCTAGAAAAGAAAGACTCACGCTGAAGTATCCCATACATTCTCACTTCATATACGATCGCGGCATTCCTCTATGGGCTGGTTCCAGCGTCGGCTGGCTGTATTCCAAATTAGGAGGCACCCCCATCATTCGCGGCAAAATCGACCGGATAGGATTGCGTTCAGCCCGTGAATTATTTGCCAATAGCACCTTCCCCATATCCGCCGCCCCAGAAGGAGCCACCAACGGACACAATGAAATAGTCAGCCCTTTAGAACCTGGGATTGCCCAGATGGGGTTCTGGTGCGTAGAAGATCTATACAAAGCTGGACGCACGGAGCAAGTTTTTATCGTCCCAATTGGCATTCAGTACCGTTACGTACAGCCACCTTGGGAACCCTTAGAACACCTCTTAACTCAACTAGAAGTTGATTGTGGAATTATTAAAACTTCACAGTTAAATGTTGAAAATAGCGCTAACAGCCCAAACTCAACCTTTAATAGTCAACACAAACTCTACGAACGTTTAATGAATTTGGGCGGTCATTTACTAGCAATGATGGAAGAATTTTATGGCAGATTTTACCATCAAACCCTACCACAAAATACACCTGCTTTGACATCTTTTCCCATCCCAGAAGCAACCACTGACTCAGCTAACGAAGTTTTAATGCAGCGGCTCCATCAGCTTCTAAACATCTCCTTAGAAGTAGCAGAACAGTATTTTAACTTAAAACCGAAGGGAACTTTAATAGATCGGTGTCGCCGTTTAGAGCAAGCAGGCTGGGAATATATCTACCGGGAAGACATTAAAGACATTGCAACTTTGTCACCCTTAGAAATGGGATTGGCCGAACGCATCGCCGAAGAAGCCAAATTGCGAATGTGGCACATGAGACTGGTAGAAAGTTTTGTCGCAGTAACAGGTAAATACGTCCAAGAAAAACCTACGGCAGAGCGATTTGCAGAAACAACTTTACTTCTATGGGATGTCGTAACTAGAATTAAAGGTGGCAGTCCGTTCAGCAGACCTCAGTTAGGAAAACAGCGGGTAAAAATGACAGTAGGGCAACCGATATCAGTTTCAGAACGCTGGGACGGCTATCAAGCTAGCCGCAGGTTAGCAGTAGCAGAGTTGACTCAAGATTTACAAATAGCTCTAGAAAGAATGATTCAATCTTAACAGTCCTTTGTAATATCTGCATATTCTCAGGAAATGACCAGTGAATATTGAATAATGACTAATGATTAACCAACCTCTAGATGTGTCTAATAACTCCATTAAAGTGAAACTGCTGACTCACTTAGCACAGGAATTGCTAACTCCACTCACTTCAGTTGTCGGTATGACCAGCGTTTTGAACCAAGAAATTTATGGCCCCCTAACGAGCAAACAAAAAGAATATCTCGATATTATCCAAAACAGTAGCCGTCAGTTGCGATCGCTCGTGGAAGAAATAGTTACACTCGCCGAACTTGAAGACAACCCATCAAAACTTAACCGATCTGCTGTCGATATTGAATCTTTGTGTCAACAGGTTGTTAATACTTTATTACCTGTCACTTCTCGGCAAGACCAAGAAATTTCTCTGTCCATAGGCCCAGGGGCGAGACTTTGGTTGCTTGATAAAGATAAAGTCCAGCAAATGCTACACCACTTAGTATTTAGCGTAATCCAGTCCGCTGGTTCGGGGTGTATAATTCGGATTCACTTGTCTCGAAAAGAACAAGAAATTAATATAGCAGTCTGGGTTTTTCACCCTTGGTTAGGTGATAGTCTCCCCCATGCTAAACTTTACTCCGACTACTTCTTGAACAATGAAAGAGCAAATTATTCACCAGCGGACTTGGACTCAAACGAATCTCAAATCACAGATCAACCATTTTCTCTACCTACACGGGGATTAAATCGGCTAGTGCTCTCGTTACCTGAATTAACTGCTATGGTGGCGGCTGACGACGCAGATCGGACACCGCATCTAGCTGGCTACGGGGCGCGGGAACGTTTGGGGTTATTGCTTTGCTGCCAATTGGTAGAGATGCAAGGAGGTCAACTATCAATTCAAGGTTTGCCAGATTCGGGGTATCGATATATGCTGGCAATACCGTGCTTAAATGCAATGGAATTGTTAGAAGGTTAGTTAATTGTTAGTTGTTAGTTGTTAATGGTTAGTTGTTGGTTGTTAGTTGTTAATGGTTAGTTGTTCTTTGTGATAAGATAACGGATTAGGTGACAAATTTACAATCAAGAACAACAAACAACTAACAACGAACCATTAACAACGAACCATTAACAACGAACAACTAACAACTAACAACTAACCATTAACAAATTAAAAAAATGAACTCAATTTGGCAACAGTTTACACTTTTCAATTTACCGCTATATCAGTGGCGTAGCGCGAGCTATTTATACAGTTTAGCGTGCGGTTCTTTACGGAGTTGGCGACAGAGTAGCTGGCTGATGCAGTGGGCAGAACCTATCGGTTTTGTTTTGCTAGCAGTGGTTTTTGGTTTAGCCCCTTTTGTGGGCAATGCGTTGATAGGTGTATTGTTAATTGCTGCTGGTGCTTTTTGGGTGCTACTGACACTATCAGATGAGCCAGCACTCGCTTTCTCGCCTATTCACTTGCTAGTTTTGCTGTACTGGAGTGTGGCAACTGTGGCAACGGCGATGTCACCTGTGAAGGCTGCGGCTTTTGCTGGTTGGAGTAAGTTAACACTTTATTTGGCGTTTTTTGCGCTGATGGCTAGAGTGTTGCGATCGCCTAAATTTCGAGGGTGGTTAATTGCACTTTATTTGCACATTGCCCTAATTGTGAGTTTTTACGGGGTGCGACAATGGATAGATAAAGTGCCACCATTGGCTACTTGGAATGACCCGACATCGACTCAGGCAAATTTAACACGGGCTTACAGTTATTTGGGTAATCCTAATTTATTGGGCGCGTATTTATTGCCAGCAATTGCTTTAAGTATTGCGGCAATTTTTGCTTGGAAAGGATGGGGGCCAAAAGCTTTAGCCGTGACTATGCTATTAGTTAATTCTGCTTGCTTGCGCTACACCGATAGCCGCGGGGCTTGGATTGGCTGCGTGGTGATGATTGTAGTATTTTCAATTTTAATGTGGTATTGGTGGAGTCCTAGAATGCCTCGGTTTTGGCGTACTTGGGCGCTACCTGCGGGGTTGGCAGGTTTTGCTTTTGTGGTGATTTTGGGGTTGGTGTTGGTGGAACCTCTGCGCGATCGCGTGAGTACGATTTTTGCGGGGCGCGGGGACAGTAGTAACAATTTTCGCATGAATGTTTGGACTGCTGTGCTGGAAATGATCCGCGATCGCCCTATATTGGGAATTGGCCCTGGGAATGTGGCTTTTAACAAAGTTTACCCGCTTTATATGCAACCCCGCTACAGTGCTTTGAGTGCTTATTCTGTACTTTTGGAAATCACTGTAGAAAGTGGTTTTATCGGTTTAATGACTTTTCTGTGGCTGCTAGCGGTGACATTTAATCAGGGGTGTGTGCAGCTAAAAAGTTTACGGGATGGACAAGCAACAGAACTTATCTCACAGCAAGAAGATTTAACTCAAAACTCAGGCCGGCTACAGGGGCACCCCCGCGACAAAACTCAACACTCTCCTGAAGGGTTTTGGTTGATGGCTGCGATCGCAACTTTGACTGGGATGATGGCTCACGGTTTTGTAGATACTGTCTGGTATCGACCTGAAGTTAATATGCTTTGGTGGCTAATGGTGGCAATTATTGCTAGTTATTACACGGTTATTCCCAAGGCAAATTTGACTACAGGCGAGTAAATAGAGTGGGTACAACTACTCAAATATATCGATCTGACAACCAACAGGAGCAGATATTTTCTATAATTATAATGAAGATATTCTGCTTCTTGTAGGTAAATTATAAGTAAATCTACCTAATTAAACATAAGATCGGGATGGCTAAAAAGCCGACTGTATAAACATTATTCTTTATTCCTTCCTTCTTCTTCCTTATTCCTTCTTCCTTCTTACTTCCTCCTTCCTCCTTCCTTCTTCCTTCTTCCTTCTTCCTTCTTCCTTTATGAAAATTTCGCACACACTGGTTAGTAGCTTTATCGGTATTTCCCTACTAACAGGGGTGGTGGGTGCGGTTGCGATCGCCCAAAGTCAGAAAATTGCTGAAACCCTAGCGATTACAGAAGCCGAGCACGTTGCCGAAGTGATTGCCATTTCGATCGCTCACCATTCCTCTTACGATCAAAAATCCATTGGCATTCAACCTTCTGACGATTTGCAAAGCTACATCATGCTGCTACATAAGTTGCAAAAACGAGATATTGAAGTTGTCAATCGGCAAAAGGTGATTGTAGCAGATGCCGTTTCCGAAGATGTTGGCACAGTCCTTGAGGATGACCAGGGTAAAGAAGTTGAGCAAACGATGCAAGATGGCATACCCAGAACCTTTCTCGAAAAGAGCGCCGATTATCCCCAAGGGATTAACTTGATTGTCATCCCACTGAAAGTTAATCAAACCAAGATTGATGGTGCTGTAATTCTGGAGTATTCGTCACTGTATAACGAAGCAATTGCTCAAGCTAGACCTACTATGATTGTGATTGGAATGACCAGTCTGGGTGGTTTGGTTCTGGCATTAATTCTAGGATGGCGAATTTCAAATAGCATTGCCAGGCCGCTACAATCATTGACAGAGATGGCATTACAAGTCACACGAACGTCTAATTTTGACCTGCAAGCCCCAGTCACCACCAATAATGAAACAGGCATTCTAGCAACTGCATTCAACGATCTAATTCAACGAGTCAAAGCACTGCTGAATGAAAAAGAGCAACGTTCATTGGAGTTTCAGCAAAGTAACCAGGCGCTTGAGGATCAAACTAACCTAATGCAACTGATCCTTAACAGCATGAGTGATGGCGTAATTGTTTCAGATGAAAATGGTCAATTCCTGATCTTTAACCCTGCCGCTGAGCAGATATTTGGCAGGGGAATTACTGAAAGCCAACAGGAAGCATGGTCAGAGGAATATGGACTGTTTCAAAGCGATCTAGTGACTCCGTTCCCAACAGAAAAACTTCCCTTGGTACGAGCGCTTCAGGGCGAACAGGTACACAATGTAGAGATATTTGCCCGTCATAGTAAAGCCCCAGAAGGCCTTTGGGTGACAGTGAGTGGTGCACCTCTAAAAGATGCCAATGGTACCTTGAAAGGGGGCGTTATCGTTTGCCGCAATATTAGCGATCGCAAGTCTGCCGAACTAGAGATATTGCAAGCCAAAGAAAAAGCAGAAGTTGCTAACTATGCCAAAAGCCAATTTCTCGCTAACATGAACCACGAATTGCGAACCCCCCTCAACGGCATTCTTGGCTATGCTCAAATTCTGGAACGCGATCCCGCCACCACTGCTAAGCAGAAAAAGGGATTGGGGGTAATTCACCAGTGCGGTTCTCACTTGCTAACACTGATCAACGACATTTTGGATCTGTCCAAACTAGAAGTGCAAAAGATGGAACTCTATCCCCAGGATTTCCACTTCACCAACTTTCTGATGAACACCGTAGAAATCTGTCGGATTAAAGCAGAACAAAAGGGCATTACCTTCCGTTACCATCCTGCGGCTAATTTGCCCACTGCCGTCTATGCCGATGACAAACGCCTGCGACAAGTATTGTTAAACCTGCTCAGTAATGCCATCAAGTTCACGGATTTTGGTACTGTCTCGTTTACGGTTGAAATTGTGGATGATGGCGAAACAATCGACCCTTCCTCGCCCAGAATTCGCTTCCAAGTCAAAGATACAGGCATTGGCATCCCACCAGAAAAATTACAAGCTATCTTTTTACCCTTTGAGCAAGCTGGGAAGCGCGATCGCAACAGCGAAGGTACTGGTTTAGGGTTAGCAATTAGTCAGCAAATTGTGCTGATGATGGACGGTTCCATCGAGGTTAATAGTATATTGGGCAAAGGCAGCACCTTCTGGTTTGAGCTGAATATTCCTATTGCTAACGATTGGCTTACCCAATCTATCTCTGCTAACCAACAGGTAATCGGCTATCAGGGAGAGCGGCGTAAAATTTTAGTTATTGACGATCGCCGGGAAAATCGTGCTGTGGTCATAGGAATGCTGGAACCCTTGGGTTTTAAGATGGCTGAGGCAGACGATGGGCAGACAGGTCTGGAAAAAGCCTTACAAATGCGCCCAGATTTGATTATTACCGATGTGATGATGTCAAAAATGGATGGGCTGGAAATGACTCGCCGCCTGCGGGAACTACCAGATTTTGCCAATATGCCAATCATTGCCTCCCCTGCTAGTCTGTCTCAGGTGGATATGCAGGATGCGATCGCCGCAGGGTGTAATAGCTTTTTCCCAAAACCAATTGAGTTTACTGGATTGCTAGGCGAATTGCAGCGTCACCTTGAGTTGCAGTGGGTTTACGAAACAGTATCGGAGACCGATGAACTTTCTGCTACAGTTTCCGACTCACTGGATTGGGTAATGCCACCACAGGAAGAACTGGCAGTTATCTACCGGGCCGCCCAAGAGGGCTTTATCGCTGAAATTCAGCAAGAAGCTAACCGCCTTAAGCAACTCAATCCGCAGTATGCAACGTTTGCTAATAAAATACTCGAATTAAGCCAAATGTTCGATGACGAAGCTATTCTAACTTTGTTAAAAACCTCTATGTAAGCCTTTTATTTACTTAACTTTCATAAATTTACTTATTTCTTTTGATACTAAACCTTAACCCGAAACTATTCTGGTGAACGCTATACAGCTCACGATATGAAAATCTCAACCAAATTCATTTTTGTTTCAGCAGTTTTGGTAGGGGCGATCGCTCTCCTCTCTGGTGGCAGCACCCTGTGGCGTAATCAGACTGAAAAAATGACCTTGGAGAAATACACCCAAGCAAAGCGTCGGATTGAACTGGCAACCCAAGCACAAAACCAAATCCAGAGGGAAATAGATAGTACAAAAGATCAGGTATTATTGCAAAATCTCACCAAAGAAAAAGAAAAAGATGAGGATACAGAATTAGATAAAATATTCGACGAGTTGGAAACATTGATACCTAATTCAGACCTTAACTATATCCGTCAGCGGCGTAAGATTTTTGAGGAGATGGAAGACCAGTTGCTAGAATCCATTAGGCAGTCATCGCCCACAGCAATGACAGAGAAGGAAAAAGACTTTCATACCATCAACAAGTTTGGACGGGATCTGAATTTTTTTCTTGACAAATTGGTAGGCCAGTCCCGCCAACACGCAAAGCAAGCCGAGGAAGAGTTACTAAGGGTAAGTGCGATCGCCAACTACATCTCCTACGCCACTGTCGTCTTTCTGATATCGATCGTTTTGGGCGAGTTTTGGCTGATTTTTCGCCCCATTATTCAATCCTTAAAACAGCTTCAGGAGGGAGCCACAGCCATTGGATCTGGCAACCTCTCCCACCGCTTAGATATCCGTACCCAAGACGAAATCCAGCAGGTATCCCAAGCATTTAACCTGATGGCAGGTCAATTACAAGAATTTTTCACCGCTTTAGAAAAAAACAAAGTAGAACTAGAAGAACGGGTAGAAGCACGCACCTCTGAACTGCAAAAAGCAAAAGAAGCCGCAGAAGTTGCCAACCGTGCTAAGAGTCAATTTCTCGCCAACATGAACCACGAACTCCGCACTCCCCTCAATGGCATCTTGGGCTATGCTCAGATTCTCCAAAGCGATCCCGCCACTGAGAAACAGATGAAAGGATTAGGGGTGATTTATGAATGCGGTTCCCACCTGCTAACACTGATTAACGACATTTTGGATCTGTCCAAGCTGGAAGTGCAAAAGATGGAACTCTATCCCCAAGATTTCCACTTGGGAAACTTTCTCGCTTCCACTGTCGATATTTGCCGTGTCAAAGCCGAACAAAAAGGCGTGGATTTTTATTACCAGCCTGCTAGCCACCTGCTGGCGGCTGTCCATGCTGACAACAAACGACTGCGGCAAGTGTTGCTAAATTTACTCAGCAATGCCATCAAATTTACCGATGTTGGCAGTGTTACTTTCCGAGTTGAACCCGTTGGCGAATCAGAGGAACCTAATGCCGCCCAACGAATTTGCTTTGAGATTAAAGACACGGGACTTGGTATTCCCTCAGACAAACTATCGATGATTTTTTTGCCCTTTGAGCAGGCCGGGAAACGCGATCGCAACAGCGAAGGAACTGGATTGGGACTTGCTATCAGTCAACAAATTGTGCTGATGATGGGTAGCGAAATTCACGTCCAGAGCGTACTAGGTCAGGGCAGCACTTTCTGGTTTGAAATAGACTTGCTCCCAGCATTGGATTGGCAAACACCGGAGACAGTTGAATTGTCGGCTACGGTTCCCGAATCACTAGATTGGGTAGTGCCACCAAGGGAAGAACTAGCAGTCCTCTATCAGGCAACCCAGGATGGCTTTATCGCTGATATTCAGCAAGAAGCTAACCGCCTTAAGCAACTTAATCCTCAGTATGCTATGTTCACTAATAAAATACTGGAATTAAGCCAAATGTTCGATGACGAAGCTATTTTGACTTTGTTAAAAACCTGTATATAACTCCTAATTCACTTGCTTAAGGAATTCAGCCATGCCTGTTAATGCAAAACCTCAACCCGGAACTATTTTGGTAGTGGATGATAACCCCACTAATATTCAAGTCTTATTTGATGTATTGAGTGAGATGGGTTATCGGGTGGCGATCGCCAAAAGTGGGGAAGCAGCTCTACAAAGGCTCCAATCCTACCATCCTGATATCATTTTGTTGGATGTAATGATGCCAGGAATCGATGGGTTTGAAACCTGTCAGCGGATCAAATCCGATCCCGCCACCTACGACATTCCTGTGATTTTTATGACGGCTCTTTCTGACTCAATGGATAAGGTCAAAGGGCTGAGTCTGGGAGCAGTGGATTACATTACCAAGCCGATTCAGCATGAAGAAGCACTAGCACGCATCCGCGTACACCTGCAACTGCGGGACTCTCAAAAGAAACTGGAATCTCGCACCACCGAACTCTCTCAAGCGCTAGACAGCCTGAAGCAGGCACAGGTGCATCTGGTACAAAATGAAAAGATGTCCGCCCTTGGTCAATTGCTGGCGGGAGTCGCCCACGAAATCAACAATCCTGTAAATTTTATTCATGCCAATCTCGCACCTGCTGAAGAATATATCCAGGATCTGATTAACTTTGTGAACTTGTACCAAGAATGCTATCCCCAACCCCATACCAAAATTCAGGCATGGATGGATGAGGTCGATGTGGATTATCTAAAAGAAGACTTGATCAAGCTGCTTCATTCTCTAAACGTAGGAAGCGATCGCATCCGCCAACTCGTTCGTTCCCTGCAAAACTTCTCCCGTCTGGAAGAATCGACAGCCAAGGCGATCGATCTGCATGAAGGGATTGACAGTACCCTACTGATTTTGCAATATCGCCTTAAAGCTAAGCCCGATCGTCCTAGCATTCAAATTGTGCGGAACTATGGACAGTTACCTCTGGTGGAGTGTTATCCCAGTCAACTAAATCAGGTGTTTATGAACATTCTTAACAATGCAATTGATGCTCTGGAAGAAAGGGATGGCCAGTATAGTAATGCTGAGATCCTTGCAAATCCTAGTCAGATCGTAATTAACACCCAAGTATTGCCCAATCAGGCGATCGGCATCTACATTGCTGATAACGGTTTTGGTATTGAGGCTAATCTCTGTTCCAAACTATTTGAACCCTTCTTTACCACCAAACCTATTGGTAAAGGCACTGGACTAGGACTCTCAATTAGTTATCAAATAATTGCCGAAAAGCATCACGGTAAGATTTATTGCTCCTCAACACCGGGACAGGGAACAGAGTTTGCGATCGAAATCCCAATGCAGCAACCAATTTATTAAATTAAGTTTTACGTCTGAGCCTTGACAATTACAAATGTTAATTATCTAGTTTTTCTTATTTTGTATTTCTATAGCTACTAAGGACTAGAGGTTAGGATGCTCAGGGAAGAAGGGAATAGAATAAGCGGGTTTCAGTAATTGAGAGTGTCCTAACCACCTTGGCGGTTGCTATAATTAAAATGTTTCAAATTAGCGTAACTAAAGTTTTCAAATCTGGCACTTCTAAATCCGCTTTACCACTAGCAGCCTTGGTTGCACCAAATCCTTCTTTACCAACACGCCGATTTACCCAGACTGTTGATAAACCCATTGCTTTTACGGGTATAACGTCATGGTAAATACTCTCAGCAACGTGCAGCAGTTTATCGGGAGATATCCCCATTCTTTGAATTGCGACTTCAAAATTGCGCGGTGATGGTTTATAGGATTTGACTTGTTCTGCTGTAATAATCCAGTCAAATTCTACTTGGAGATGTTTGGCGGTATCGGCAAATAATTCATCGTCTGTATTGGAGATAATCGCCAGACGAAATCTCTTTTTTAGCGCTTTTAGTGCTTCGACGGTATCGGGGAAAGGCTGCCAATCTTTAAGGGAATCAGGAAGGCTGTTTAATTCTGCTTCTGTGACATCAAAATTAAACCGTTCGCTAATTTTTTTCACGACTTGTCGCAAAACTTCCCGATATTTAAGATATCCATTTGTACCCTTTTCCAATTCCGACTCAAATTCTGCAAAAAGTTCAAGAATCTGCCGATCGCTTTGATTAATATTGTGGGTTTCCAGTAGCTTTTTCAAGACTGGTAGTATCCCTCCTTCCCAATCTATGAGGGTTCCGTAGCAATCAAAACTTAAGACTTCAAATTGACTAAAATCTAGCATTTTTACTTTCACCTCCTATGATGCTTTAAATTCGCCAATAACTTCAATCAATCCGATAATATTTTGATTGAACTCTCCTAATTCTTCTGCTGGAATCCAATATTCTTGATGTCTTGAACTGCCAACTGTTTGTATAGCATATCGACTTAAAAAGTTTGCACGAACTCTAAATGTGGTGACATAACCAATATATCCCGATGCTGCATCTTTTGTATTCCAATCTCGTGCAATTTGCACGGCATATTCTTCAGAGAGTACGGGATAGAAAATAGGCTGGAAAGGTAGGCGGGGCGGAAAGGAAGTGTAACCACTCTTCTGAATTAAATCCATCTCTTTTTGACCGACTGGACGAAATAAAGTGACTGTTTCATCAATTAAGTAGGTAGACATATTAATTCCGACCCGTAACTGACAATCCCTCTACAATTACAGAAGGGGTGTAACAAG
>DATGYA010000687.1:0-8910 GCA_035298405.1 Kamptonema sp.
AAAGTTTGGTTTTAATTGATCTTCAACGGTTGACAAAAAAAATGTTAATGCTCTAGCCTTGAGCTATCAAAGTTAAGTTAATCCAAAACGGAGATAAATAAATGCACGGACAATTCGACCGCGAACCCAATTTTCACATCCGCGAACCGCACGCACATCAAATCCACCAAACAGATTTTAATTCTGCCGGGGACGATGATAACTTTTTGTTTAACTTGCTTGCTGAAGGAGTAGTTAACATTTTCAAACTTTTCTCGTAGTTAGCAAGTAATTGATAGTGGCTATTAACACCTGTTGATAGCCATTATTAACCCTCAAACATCTCAAAAATACTCAACAACATCAAGAGGAAACTCATGTTAAACAACCACTATTGCGCTGTGCACGGAAACCACTGTTCGGGCCATCATCACTTACATATTTCTCATCCTCACGACTTACCCCACTCCCCTGTCAATCCCAGCGGGATTATTAATCTCGGAATCTTAAGTGTAGGACTGATTTTAGCTGTGACTGGTGTAGATCCAATGGGTGCGATTTCAACCGCAGTAATAAGCTCATTAACTAATGGGAAATCATAGTATCTTTCCCTCATTAGAGATGGCTAATTTCGCCATACTTTGCCGTTAATTTCAGAAACCGGGTTTCTTGAAGGGGTCAAATAAATATCCGATTGTCCAACAACAGAAACCCGGTTTCTTGACATATAACAACGATATATCTGACAATAGGAGAATAAAATGAGAACTGCATCTTATCAGGTGTTACAAGCCTTTGGCCTGGAATATCCTAACTACAAAATACTGGTTCAAGCACACAGCAGCAATCGTTACATTATCTGGTATTCACATATTCTTGAGGTGGATGTAGGTCAAGAAGTCCCGATCGATTTTAATGCCTACGATGATTGGCAAACAGTTGATAACCCCAGAAATGGCAGAAAATCTAGTATCTCAAAAGTGAGCAAAGTAAGTTAGTAGACTTGCGCCTCCACCATCCCCTCACTTCACCCAAAGCTCCTATTGACTCTTATCACGCTTGCAATCTGTCTCTGTTAACTCCTCCTCATCCTTCTTAGACGGAACCCTGGGATTGTCACTCACAGAAATAGTCGCGATCTGAGCGATCGCCTCCACATCATTTATCGCCCTAGTATCCCTTGGCTTCACAGTAACTCGTCCTGAGTGGGGTTTGGGTTCCTGCTTCTCCAAGTGAATTTGAATCTTCGGGCCCGATCGCGCCAAATGAATAATTAACCCATCGACAACAGGCACCTGAGTTATGGGTTTACCATCCAGGTAAGTACCATTCGTACCCAAATTAATCACTTCCCAATCCACACCGGTGCGCCGCAACTCGACGTGGCGGCGGGAGACGACAGCGCTGTAAAGAACCACATGGTTATCAGTAGATCTACCAATCCGAACGACCAATTCGTCTTCAAAGGCCCAGCTTCGGACGGGTATAGACTGCAATGGATGTAGCAGAGTGAGCTTAATCACATTGGCAACATAGAGAGTTGGTAGGGAGCCCCAAGTAGCAATTTGAGATTTGAGATTTTAACTATCAAATCCTTGATTGCTCTAAGACAGTTGAAATAAAAATGAAACCATATCTCCTTTGCCAAGAGAAATGCGATCGCCAATCCGCAGTCGGTGGCGATTTCCCTTAGCTAGGGGAGTATTGTTAATGTAAGTGCCATTGGAGGAACCAACATCTTCAATGTAATAAGCATCTCCTTCCACCCGGATATCCGCGTGAGTCCGAGAAACTACTTCAGAATTGGGAAATCCTGAAACATCAATGTCCGGCGGCACCAAATCGTTGGGCTTACCAATATGAATTACTGATAAGTTCGTCGGCAATTCAACGGCAGTATTACTTTGAATGTGGATTAGCCGCGCTGACTGCTGTTGCAGTTGAGTTCTTGATGCCCCTCCCACAGGCATTGCCTCTGGGGTCGAGCTTTGACTTGCAACCTGAGCCACTGGCGGTGTCACAGGAACCATCGGCGCTGAAGTCGCCCCAGTTACGGCACTATTGGCGCTAGATTTTTCCAGATTCAGCGGTGTCACCGCCACCGTTACTAAAGGCTCAGGTTCAATCAGGGGATCGGGTGACACTAAATTAGGCACCGCTGGAGATATAACTGTCGCTGGAATAGCTGAAGCACCTGCAACTAATGTCTCAGCCTCTTGGGTGGGAGAACTTGGACGCAAATTAAAGCCACACTGTCCGCAGAAGGTGGCATCAACCTGAACAGCCGCACCGCAGTTAGGGCAACTGGTAGTCGCAGGCAAAGGCGTGTAGCAAGCCTCGCATTGGTTTGCTCCTTCAGGGTTTGGATGATTGCAATTAGGGCAAACAATCTCTTTTCCTTTCATTTTTGGCTGTGTCTTAGAGAACTGTTGCTGTCAGAACAGACAAGTAGACGGTCATATCTTAACAATTGTTATGCTGTTTGCGCCTGTAGGTTTTCACCCGCCGTTGCATCTAATAGCCACCAAAGTTCGCCATTTGGTTGAATTAGTCGGGCGGGGTAGGCGATCGCGTCACATACAGGGGCAAAAATTTGTGCTAGGGCTGGTTTTTTACTAGCTCCGGCGACGATGAAGATGACGCTGCGGGCGTGGTTAATCAGGGGTACTGTAAATGTGATCCGGGGTTGACCGTCCTTGTTACCTACAGTTACGAGGCGATCGCGCACTTGTAAAGCCTCTGTTCCCGGAAATAACGATGCTGTGTGACCATCATCTCCAATTCCCAACAAAATTATGTCAAAAGCGGGAAACTCAACACCCGAAACTTTGAAAAATTTCTGTAACTCAGTTTCGTGAGTCAGAGCATCAATTGCGGGAGTGCCTGCATTGGTAGGCATAGGGTGAATGTTGGCTGGTGGTATCTTTACCTTGTCAAGCCAAGCCAGCCTCGCCATTCGCTGATTGCTGTCGGGGTCGTCGGGCGGTACGTAGCGTTCATCGCCCCAAAATACATGAATTTGTTCCCAAGGCAAGTCACAAGCTGCGATCGCTTCGTATATAGGCTTCGGCGTACTGCCTCCAGCCAAAGCAATTGTACAGAGACCGCGCTCTGCTATAGCTGCTTGTATTTTGGATAAGATGACTGTTCGCGATCGCTCGATCAGTGCCTCTCGATCCGCCAAAACTTCCACTATTTTTTTCATAAACTAGAATCTCACATCCCCTGTTTTGTAGCTTTCAGCAATGGGTCTGCTGCTTTTTTACACTTTCCCCATTCCCCGCTAACACCCCACCAATTCACCATCGTTCTGCTTATAATATATTAAAATCAAACAAAATAGGCTTTTAAATGCCTCACAAAAATTAAAACAAAACTCACCTCCCCTTTAAGCTCCCTCAAGTTTTTATCTAAAACTCTTACCACACAGTAATTTCCATTTTTTAATTTTTAATTCCTAAAACTTATGAAACCTTTCAAACGACTCCCTACCTCGATTGGTCATCTAGCAGTTAGGTTGCGAACTTGGACTCAGCCTACCTTATGGATACCAATGGCAGTTTTTTGTGCAGGCGGGGTATTGATCTGGGCAGTGGCCGTACATCCAGAATGGCTGAGTATTGAGGAGGAGAATATTGCTGACTCCAACACTAGCGCTCAAAATGGCGCACTCTCTGCTGAAGACAAAATGATTGCAGCCGATATTGACACAGTACCAGTCTTAGTAGATCAGTTGAATCGCTCCAATGCCAGTGCAGGTTTACTCAACAAATCAGTAATTCCCACTAGAGGTTTATACAATGAACTGCGCGATCGCGGCCCCGTTGCTCCCAAACCAGACCCCAGTGCCACAGCCTCTTTAGCCAACGCACCTTTCGCCCTTCCCAACTCTGAAATCCCTACTCTCCCAATACCGGGTAACAACAATTCACTCAATTTCAACTCTGGGGCTAATTTGAATCCCAAAACCGCTGCTGGTGGTTTTCCTACAAACTACTCCTATCCAACCCCAGCAAATTCTCCTTCTGACGCTAATACACTAAATTATGGAAAGCCTAGCCCCAACCCGCAGCCGGTCAGTGAGCTCCAAACAGCCATAGAAAATTACAGAAAGGCTAACTCACCCACTCAAACAACCAATCCTGAAACTTCTTCCTTCCAACCAACAGTAACTCCAGCTCTAAGTGCCAACCAACCTCAATTTTCTAACTCCCCAACAACTTCGCCAAATGTATTTCCAGGGTTGAATCCAAGCATCCCTACCACTACCATAACTCCCAATAATCAAGGTCAAATTAACCCACTTAACAATCCTTACCAAAATAGCCAGCCCAATAATCCTTACCAAACTAATTTATCTGGCTCTAGTCCAGTTCCAGAAATACAACCCGTTGCACCCTCCGCACCGACTGCCACAGTGCCAGGGATAGGATCGGTAAGCCCAAATAACTTCGGGCAATCTTCCTTTTCTAGTCCCATTCAAGGAAGCAAAGTAATTGATTCCGGAACCCAAAACTCAGGGAACGTAGGATTTCCAACAGTCCCACAGGCTCAGCCTAACTTTGGAGTTGCGCCAGGCCAAGTAAATCAAACTTTGCAACCGAACTCACCTATCGATGGGAGTTCAGTACCACGTCAAATTCCGGGGCGCTACATCGGCGGCGGGGAAATCAATACCTTCGCCAATCCGTAAGCAACGCGATCGGGCGTGAGCTTCCGCTGAGTGTAGTAGACATAAGCTTAAGTTAAAGCCAGCCAGGATGCCTGCTCTTGAGAAGATCGTAGATATCCCAGTTTCAACGTAAAAACGAGCGCTCAGTCAGTCAAGATATCCGAATATTCACTGAATAATTTTTTCCCAAGTTCATAAAAAGCTAGATTTCTGTAAAGATTCCGTAAATACCGATCCTTTCCCTTAACAGCCGTAAAAGGATAGTCCATAATAAAAATATGAGAAAGGTCTACCGAGGGAAGATAACAGAATGAAAACTACACTCTTAACTAAACTAACAGCTACCACCGTCGCCGCTACTGCAATGTTGAGCCTGATAGCTCCTGCAAATGCTGCTACTGTAAAATTTGGAACAGATGGTCTGAGTTTTGACACAGATACCACAGTCAACTTTACTTTCCTTAAGTCTAAGGGAGCTGCCATCTCAAGCTTGGGAATTTATGACTCAAACAAATCTCTGGTAAAGAGTCTGTTTACAGAAGCAGACATGGCAGACGGGGGCTACAACGTAGGTGTGAATAATGAATGGCTGGGAACTGCTAAGAACTTAGTAGGCTCTGCCACCGCTAGCTTCACGTTTTTGGCTAACCAAGTCTACAGCTTGGGACTCACGGGCAATTTGTTCGGCACAGAAATGACCTCTGTATACTCCACAAGCAGTTGGAATCTTAACAGTGTCAATCAACCCGGCAAACAGCAAGCGGTGTTTGATTCTGTTGGGGGTAAAGAGCAACAAGATTACAGTGTTAAGGCACTCACCAAAACCAATGTTGGTTTAAGTGTAGATCCCTTGGATTATCCCGTGGCAATTTCTTTCGAGGATATGAAGTGGGGCGACAACGACTTTAACGACTTCACCATAGAAGCAGAAGCAGTACCCGAACCCATCACTATGGCTGGCATGGCATTGGGCGCTGGTGGAATGGCGATCGCACGTCGTCGCCGCAATCGCAAAATGGCTTAAATAAGTACTAAACAGCACGTTTTGCAAAAAAATTACTGACTCTTGAGTTTAGTGGAAACAACCTTGGTCAGGAAAAGTTGTTGATAGTAGCTCAAATGTCTTCTTAAATGCTCAGTCGATTTTCGTTAGATTCAACATTGAAAAAGCTACCCTCTCCAGTAAGTGCTAAGAGCTTACAGAATTAATCATAAAAACCGGGTTTCTAATTTCTCTGAAATTGCTGTCGTCAGGGAAACACCTTCAGGAAACCCGGTTTTTTGAATTTGGAAACTTTCAGGATTTGCTATTCTCCTGCAATTAACCTTCAGAGGAAGTTGCTAGGGGAATAGAACATTGAGTACGGGTGAAATTTGATTCTTCGGACTCTGAAGGGAAGGCAAGAACTTCTAAACGTCCATTCATTAAACCTAACAGAGTCTGATTCATTAATAGCCGCAGTCCAGAAGATAACTTAGTATTTTCAGTCACTTGAACATCTGTCTCTAAGTCACGCTTGAGTAAATCCCACGACTCACTCCAAGCACTAATGGGGCGCTGATCGTCCACCCAGATATGAACGAAACCCGATTCAGGGGATGCGTGGGCAGAAACGCTAATGCTGCCCTCTTCCATCTGAACAATGGCTGTGTCTACGAGGTTAACTAGCACTTGCCTTAAGCGTCGCAAGTCTGCTAGGACGTAAATTTCAGGGTCAGGAGGGGATATTTCCAGACGAATGCCGCGATTAGTTGCTTGCAGATAAGTTAAGTCATCGACTTCATCGAAAACTTTGGCTAACTGAAGTGGCTGGATCTCCATCTGGTCGCTGCCGTGTTCGGTTTTGGCAACAGCGATGATTTCATCCATCAGCCCGACCATTTTCAGGGCTGAGGTGTGGGCTTGCTGCACAAATTCGCGTTCTTCTGCGGCATCGTCACATAGATCCGACAGAATTAACTGAAGGGTACCGATCATGCTATTTAGGGGCGATCGCAACTCGTGGGAAGTCCGCGCCAAAAAACCCGCCTTAAATTGACTCATCTCGGCGGCCATCTGATATGCAAGTTGCGCTTGCTTCAGTTGATGCGAGAGAGTTTGCAATTGTTCGGGGTTCGTTTCTTGAGGTTCTAGGTTGGGCCGCGCTTCTGCTGGCGTAGATCGCCCTTTCCCACGAAATAGCTTGTTGCTACCCAAACCTAGTCCCAAACCTACTGCTAAATATACCAAGTCGCTCCAGCCCATCAGCGTCATCTCACTTTGCCTTCACAGCCCTTAGCATTTTAACTCTACCGCGCCTTGCCGCAAGATTTCCCAGCTATTCCCACTCCATTTGGCTACTGTGGACGGCAAACCGGATGCTGTTGTGGTTGTTTTTAGTTCGGAAGCCTCTAGGGTTAAGACTTCTGGGAATTTTTGTTGAATTTCGGCGGTGGTTTCTAGGGGTGGTTGGCCGGATAGGTTGGCGCTGGTGGTGGCGAGGGGGCCTGTTTGTTGTAGGATTTTTTGGGCGATCGCGAGGTTAGGAACTCTGATCCCGATGGTGGTGGGATCTGTCGGGTTCATGGCTGGGGGTACTTTGGGGGAGGCGGGGAGCACTAAGGTGAGGGCTCCAGGCCAGTGGGAGGCGGCGATTTGTTGCCAGATTTCGAGTTCTTCTGGGGTGCCGGTGATGTAGGGCCAGAGATCCTCTGGTGTTGCACCCATTAAGATCAGGGGTTTGTGGCGATCGCGTTTTTTGGTAGTAAAAATTAGTTCGCTGGCTTCGGGGCGTACTGCTAGGGCTGGTACGGTATCGGTGGGAAAGCTAATAATTTGATTTCCCGCTCTTGCTGCTGATATTAAGGTTTGGATTGAGACTTGAGGCATTGTGTGAATGTTGATGAGAAATATTTGTATTGTAGTTGATTGATTGTTGGTAGAAGCTGCGGGTGTGGTAATATTGAGGTGTTAAGGAAAGGTGAGATCGAGTTAGTGCATTAAGATTGAGCTAATGTCCCTACCAGGATTAAACTTGGTATAATAACATAGTTAGGCTTAAATACTACAGGATATATCATGGCTATTGACTTTGGTAAAATCAATAATATCAGCAACAGTAACACGGCTCTTCATCCTAGAGAAATATTTACGGCTCTCCCAAGTAAGAAAGAAGGCAAGTTTGAATATCCGAGAGATGTTCAAACACAGGTTTGGGAGCATTGGTTCTCCAGAAAAGATGAGAAAGATCTAGTCATCAAAATGAATACTGGCAGTGGGAAAACCATGGTTGGATTACTTATTCTAAAGAGTTGTTTAAATGAAGGTAAAGGCCCCGCAGTTTATGTAGTTCCTGACAACTATCTGGTAAGACAGGTTACTGGTGAAGCAAAAGACCTGGGAATTGAAGTTACGGATGATACTAATTCTCATAGATTTCTGTCGGGGAAAGCTATTTTAGTTATTAATATATACAAGCTCGTCAATGGAAAGTCAGTTTTTGGTGTTGGTGACGAAGGTAGAAAAATCGCGATTGGTAGCATTATTATTGATGATGCTCATGCGTGCCTCGATACAGTAGAAGACCAATTTATGTTAATAATCGATAGCCAAAATACGGCATATCAAGAAATTTATAATTGCTTTAAAGAATCACTTCATGCTCAATGTGATACAAAGGCATCTGAAATTGAGAATCGAGATCTTGATGCTTATATGCAAGTGCCTTTTTGGAGTTGGCAAAGTAAGATATCAGAAATATCAACTATATTAATTAAACATAAAGATGAGGAATGGATAAAATTTGTATGGCCTTTAATCAAGGAATCATTACCTTTATCAAGGTGCGTTGTTAGCTCAGACAAAATAGAGATTTCCCCACACTGCATACCAATTGATATGATTCCAAGTATCACAAATGCTTCTAGAAAGATATTTATGACTGCTACTTTAGTAGATGATAGCATTTTGTGTAGCCATTTTGGTATTACAGATACAGAGAACTCTATCAATAAACCTGTTATACCTGACACAGCAGGTGATATTGGTGATAGGATGATTCTTCTTCCACAAGTGATCAATACTGACTTAACCGACGATGATATCAAGCAATTTTGCAAGTCGATTGCACAAGATGTAAATGTTGTTGTTATTGTTCCTTCAGACTATAGAGCTAACTACTGGAAAGATCGGGCAGATTTAATTTTGGATAAACATAATTTGTATGAAGGAGTAACTCGATTAAAAAAAGAAAAAGTTGGTCTTACAATATTAGTAAATC
>DATGYA010000688.1:0-12120 GCA_035298405.1 Kamptonema sp.
TTCATTCTTCATTCTTCATTCTTCATTTTTCCTTCTTCCTTAATTAACTTTTTTTTCTACAAGCTCTAAAGCACTGAGAGCAGCTTTAATTAATTTGTAGAAAAAGGGTTGAGAGACATCAACAATACTGGCATCTTCCCGCCGTTTTCCCAGCAGTCCCGTTTTTTCTCCTTGTTTAATTGCTAACACTTGACCTTCAGTATTCTTAATTCTCAATTCTTTGACATTTTCTATTTGAGATAAGCTACAGGTGTATTGGCGATCGCAGTAATAAAACTCCGCTTTTTGCTGGGGTAATGAAATTGCATTATTCGCACCTGTCGGTAGCCGTATTCCTACTAACTCTAGTTCAACAGTTGTCTTACCATTAAAGGTATTTTCTCGCAAATGGTAGGCAATATCAACTCGCGGGGGAAGAGGAAAATAGTCTCGCCAGCGCCACGCGATCGCCTTCACATTCGGGATAGATTTTACATCTTGGCTGAAAGTTACTTTAATATGCTCTTTCTCTTTACCAACAGTAGTTTGTTCCATTACTCGCACATTTGGAGTCCAAAAAACAGGAGCTTTATTTTCAATCCCACAGGGTTGAAGCGCATCAATTTGGCGGTAAAGGTCGAGATTAATCTCAGCAAAATCAGCTTGAGCATCAATAGCAACTAACGGTTTAATGTGTTCTAATTCTAGAGATTGGTGAGCAAAAATCCCTAATCTGCTGCGGAACTCTTCTAAGTTTTCTGCTGGCATAGAAAAACCACCAGCCGCTTTGTGACCGCCATACTTTCCTAGCAAATTATCGCAGAATTGTAAAGCCTCAAATACGTGAAATTCGGGGATTCCCCGCGCTGAACCCCGAATCTTTTTAGCAGATTTAACAGATAGGCGATCTATTCGATCCGTCAAATCTTCATCATCACCAGCTAACTCATCCTCATAAGTGCCGATAAATACAGGTACGCCGTAACGTTCCACCAACCGCGAGGCAACTATACCGATGACACCGTGATGCCACCCCGATCGCACGACAACTAACACCCGTTCCTGCTGTAAATCTACTTGATTTTCTTCGCAATAGGCGATCGCTTCCGCCTCAATCTCTTGGCACAACTGCTGCCGCCGCTGATTAATTTCCTCGCACTGCTTCGCCCTTTCCAACGCCAGATCCAGATCGTCAGTTGTCAGCAATTCAATCACAATTTGGGGGTCAGCAATTCGCCCTACAGCATTAATTCGAGGCCCAAGGCGAAAGCCAATATCCTCTGGCTTTAGGGAGTTTTGAGTTTTGAGTTTTGAGTTTTGAGCTGAGTTTTGATTAGGGGAATTCTGACCATCTACCGTACTTTCAGGTTTTACTCCTGACACTTGAATTAAAGCCTGCACTCCTGCTAATTGCGAGTGCGGCAACAAGCGCAAGCCTCGCTTAACCCAACGCCTATTAACACCAGTCAAAGGAGCTAAATCGGCAATAGTTCCCAAGGTGAAAAGCTCTAGCAGCGGATTTACTAATCCTTGAATTTTATTCAGCCGCTGCGCTAAGGAAATAGCCAAAATATAGGCAACACCAACCCCCGCTAACCCGCGATAAGGCGAAGATTTTGAAATCAATTTCGGATTGAGAATAGCATTGGCTGGGGGCAGTTGCGGTGGGATGTCGTGGTGATCTGTAACAATTACCTTTAAACCTAATTCTCGCGCTCTTGCGATTGGTTGATAAGCAGCAATACCATTATCTACAGTTAGAATTAGGGCAACGCCTTCGCGCTCGAATTCCTCGACAATGCGATCGTTGATGCCGTAACCTTCGTGCATTCGGCTAGGAATAGCATAATCAACTTCAGCACCCAGGGCTTTTAGACTTCGCAACAAAAGTGCTGTACTCGTCATGCCATCAGCATCGTAGTCACCACAAATCGCGATTTTTTGGCCTTGGGAAATCGCTTCCTGCAATAACTCAACGCTTATCGCCAAGTCAGAAAAATCCTGCATCGGCTGTGGCAAAACTTCTAATTCTGGCTCTAAAAACGCTTGTACTTCCTGTGCCGATTCAATACCGCGATTGATGAGAACCTGTGCCAGCAAGGGTGACAAGCCGATTTCTTTAGCCAAAAGTTCGGCTTGTTGTACCTGAGATGGATAGATTTGCCAACGCTGGTTTGGCAAAGTGCGATCGCGAGCAGAATCAATGGTTGGGTGCTGTTGCACGGAGACTTTCATTTAAAGATACTTCGCCTATCTTACCGAACTAAGTACCTAAATCAAAATCAGCAAGGGCAGAAATTTTTAGCCAGAATCCAAATCAATTTCGACAAATACTAACCACTACCACTCTGAGGAGAGTAAAAAAAAACAGTAAACTATGATCTGATACGGCGGTAGCCTGTACCGCCTGATAGTAGGCAAAAAAGGAAATGTTGAGGAAATGTTTATGAATATCGAAAAACGACCCTGGTTTAAAACTGCGTTGAAGTTACGGGGCTCTGTCATTCTTACGATTTGGCCCCGCGTTCTCCTGTGCGGCGGATTTGGGGTTTTTGTTTCGCTGCTAGACTTACTCAACTTTCCCGTATCTTTACCCATTTTGTCTAGTATTGTACCCAGTATTGTCCTCGGTTTATTATTAGTTTTTAGGACAAATACAGCTTATGAGAGATTTTGGGAAGGTCGGAAATTTTGGGGAAATTTAGTTAATACTGTTCGGAATTTAGCGCGTCAAATCTGGGTATCAGTTGACGAAAAGGAACCCCAGGATTTCATTAACAAAAAGTCAGCACTGCGTCTATTACCTGCTTTTGCAGTGGCGATGAAGTTGCACCTACGGATGGAGCCTGTAAATTCGGAATTGGAGCCATTTATATCTCCCTCACAGTATCAAAAACTCAAATCGATGAACAATCCACCGTTAGAAATTGCCTTTTGGATTGGAGATTATTTGAACGAGCAGTATAACCGAAATTGTCTTGATGTTTATCGCCTAACCGCTATGCAGCAGTTAATCAACATTATGGTAGATGCGTTAGGCGGCTGCGAGCGGATTTTGAAAACCCCTATCCCCTTAGCTTATGCGATTCACCTTAAACAGTTATTGTTACTTTATTGCTTATCACTGCCTTTTCAACTGGTGGAGGATTTGGGATGGGGAACTGGCTTGGTAGTGGCTTTGGTTAGTTTTACTTTATTTGGTATTGAAGAAATTGGCATTGAAATCGAAAATCCTTTTGGTCACGATCCTAACGATTTACCTTTAGATTCTATCTGCGCCACCATGCAGCGTAATATTGAGGATTTAATTTCTTTATGTCCCAGCGTTCACGGTGATGTTGCAGAGAAATAATCTTAAGGAAGGGAAGGATTTTGGGGTGACGCGATCGCATCATATCAGGTAGATATCTCTAAGACCTCGGTTGTGGTTCGAGGCAGAAACGTTGAATCTTGATACAAAACTTTATATAGTGGGATAAACACATATTGAGTTCAGCAATTCGATCCTGACGGTTGTAAAACGCAGAAACATCAGGCGCTTCTCCCCAGTCAAGGTGGCTTTGGGGGGAGGAGGGGACTAGAACGCGATCGCGACCTTTGTTGGCAAAGGGAGATCGCTTTTTTGGCGATTCTGCAAGCTAACATCGGTCTTCTAAATGCTTATTGGTTTTAGCAAGCACTAAACTATCTACCTGCTATAACTCACTCTCAATACTCATGCTTAGTCATTAGCTTTTCATGGTAGAGGTCTATATAACCTGACTTTATCAGAAAATTTCTGAATAAAACTTAAGTTTTCCTAAAAGAGGCTGTTTTTAAGTCCAGAATTTTACTTAGCTTTCCTCTATTGACGCTACTGGGGAGGCGTTTGTTATTCTCAGTTTAGATTCGGAAAGAATCAAAAAAGCGATAAATACAAAATTATCGCTCTTTACAAGTAACCTCAATGCCATTAGTGCAAGGAAAAAAAAATGAGCAAAGAATCAGTCCTAGAATTTATCCAAAAAGTCTCTACTGACTCAGCCTTGGAAACAGAGATTGAACAAGCAGTCACCGGGAAATCAGAGCAGGACGCTGCTACCAATATTGTTCAGATCGCTTCTCAACACGGTTACAGCTTCACATCAGATGAAATTCTCGCACAGCGGCAGGAAATGCAGGAACTATCTGAAGAAGACTTAGAGCAAGTTGCCGGAGGCTCATTAGGCGGCTCCGTTCGTTCCGCTTATCGCTGGACAACAAGGGGTTGGTAGAAAAGGCAATTTAGTGCATATCCTTGTAGAGTTCTCTATTCCAACTAGCACTAAACTAAGCATACATTCCCCTAAGACTGTTGGTAAAAAAATAGGACTTAGGGGATTTTTCAGGCTTGTTACGCTGTTTTTCCTTATCTAAACGTACTGCAAACAACCTTCATTTAATCAGCCACTACTTTTAGCCAAGCATAAAAGTCATGTCTAATCAAAATTCTTCACGGATTCAATCAATTATCATTGTCGGTGGCGGAACTGCTGGTTGGTTATCAGCAGCTTACCTTCATAAAGCCCTGAATAGTCGCGTCGGTTATCCTTGTCATATTACCTTAATTGAATCCTCAGATATTGGTCGCATTGGAGTCGGAGAAGCAACCATTACCAATTTTGCCAAGACTCTGCGTTTTCTGGGAATTCCTGAGACAGAATTTATGGCAGAGTGTAATTCTACTTTTAAACTAACCATTAAATTTAAAAATTGGTCGGGTTTGCCTGGTTCAGATATTTTTTGGCATCCTTTTGGCTTGCCAAAATATGTGGCTGGAACCGAAATTCCCATTGGACATTTTTGGTTAAACAAATGGTTTGAAGGTGAGGCACGACCTTTTGCACCCAGTTGTTTTGAAGTCGTGGATTTAGCGGAAGCGCAAAAAGCACCCCGTTTGGTTAGCCCTGCTGAGGGTAACAGCGATGCTTATTGCGATGCCTATGCTTATCATTTAGATGCTGGCTTATTCGCTGGTTTTTTGAAAAAGAGATCGATCGCCAATGGGGTGGAACATATCGTCGATAATGTAGTTGATGTAGCTTTAGATGAGAAGGGCTTTATTAACCATATTGTGACAGAAAAACATGGAAATTTAACAGCAGAACTATTTATAGACTGTTCCGGGTTTCAGGGGCTTTTAATTAATCAAGCGCTGCAAGAGCCTTTTATTTCTTTCTCTGATTGTTTATTGTGCGATCGCGCTGTTGCCATCTCGGTTCCCTATGACGAAGGAGATCCCTACAATGAAAACAATGGGGGAATTAATCCTTATACAGCAGCTACAGCGATGAGTTCGGGTTGGGTTTGGCAGATCCCGCTAGTTACTCGTAGCGGCACGGGATATGTTTACTCTAGCAATTTTACTTCTCCAACGGCTGCCGAACAAGAGATTAAACAGTTTCTCGGGCCAAACACTGAAAACTTAAAAGCCAATCACATTAAGATGAGGATTGGAAAAACTCGGAATTCCTGGGTGAAAAACTGCGTCAGTATTGGTCTGTCTGGCGGTTTCATTGAACCGCTAGAATCTACAGGAATCTATTTGATTGAATACGGGTTAGATATGCTGGTCAATCATTTCCCGAACCGCGATTTCCCCGAATTTTTGATCCAGAGATATAACGAGAAAATGACAGATCGCTACTATGAAATTCGCGATTTTATCGTCATGCACTACTGCTTAACTCGACGAGAAGATACTGCCTTTTGGCGAGCGAACCGACATGAATTAAAACTCCCCGATTCTCTACAAGACAAGCTGAAGCAGTGGGAACAAATCTGGCCTTTACTCAAAAACCCTTTGGCTTTATTTCCCGAATACTCTTACCTTTGCATTTTAGCTGGCATGGGTCAATATCCCAAGCATACTCTCCCAATTTTGGACTATCACGCCCAAAAGGGAGAAAAATTCTTAAACCAGGTTAAGGAAAGGGTTGTAGAGTTAAATCAGGTACTGCCGAGTCATGGTGAGTATCTCAAACAGAAGGCAACCATGCAAAAATTGAACAAATTGATGGGTAGTTTCCAAAAAGCGTAACAGTAATCGATTGGCTCGTTAGTTTTTGTCTAAAATCTGTGTAAAGAAGGATAATTAAAATGGCGAAAATTCCCTTTTATATTATGGAAGAACATCACGAAGCGTTCTTCATTTGGCATTATGCAATAGCAGAAGGATGGATTGGTAACAAGAAGAATACTCTGCTTCATGTAGACGAACATTCAGACCTGATGCTTCCCACTCTCAAAAGTTCTCTAAAATCGGTAAACGAGAATTTCCAAAAACTGCTTGACTTCACCTACAATGAATTGTCGATCGCTAATTTTATCTATCCGGCAATTTATCAAGGGATGTTTAACGAAGTTTACTGGTTGCGCCAAAACCACGAACCAAATTTTAGACAACCGAAGAAGATGTACATCCATTCTTATAAGGGAGAAGGTAAGCGATTCCAGCTCAAGTCGAAGCTAGACTTAAATCTGTTGTTCAACTCTGATTACAAATCTTTTACTACTACACCCATTACAGTTAAAGACGTTCTCTCTGCGGAGGCATCTCAAGAATCGCAGTCTGCGGATAAATCGATAGTTCTTGATATTGACATGGACTATTTCTCCTGCAACAATGCTTCGGGAGAATACATAGAGTTTGAGGTAACGCAGGAGACATATAACGACTATCTCAAAAATCCCTATAACAAATTACGTCTTTGTTGGGGCGGTATCATGTCGGTCAAATGCCAGGATAATAAATATTACTTTTGTAGCGTACAACCAGACGATCTACTAGCAGAAAATTTGAAAGTTTCGGAAGAAGCGATCGCGCAACGAATTGATGAGTTTGTGGATTTTCTGAAAGTCAACCAAATTCAGCCTAAACTGATTGATGTATGTCGTTCCCGTTTGAGCGGATATACGCCTAACGATCAATGGGAGTTCATTGAAAACACGCTCGTAGAAAAATTATCTACTCTCTATGAGTTCGATCCAGTTTTTGTAAGCGATCTGTCTAATAAGGTACTGGCGACGGCATAGTTTTAAGGCAAAAAGAAACTTTATCAACTTGGATTGAAGCTATAAAAAAGCCATATCTGAGTTGTTTTTGATGGAAATTATCAATATATAAATTGCGAAATCTGGGTCGAATGGTGCAGTCCGGAATGGGGATCTCAAGGTCAGACTCCTAACAGACTTTTGATGTTTCATAAAAGTCATGATTGGAACAATATATCACTTTTGGTTAATTATATTTAATCAAAAATTTTTTTTATTTCCCAGTAGCTAACCTAGATAGAAAATCTTATAAATAATTGTAACAAATTCACTTTTTTATTGCAGAAAATTGGTTATATTAAAGTTGAGATATCTGGTAATTGTTTGGTAAGCTCCTAATCGTCCCAGTGCAAATTATAGGGCGAAATTATAGGCTATTGAATGACAAGATGCCATTTATCTTGGTTCTTTAGACATCTCTAAAATATTTATGAAATTTCTTTCTCATTCCAAATCTGTTCCCCGATTAAGCCAAGTTACCCAAGAACAACTTGATGACTTACTAACACAAGGACGAGGCAATTGCGGCACTCCTTTCCTTGTCGAGGATGCTACAAAAGATTGGCCTTGTATGGAGAAATGGTCTTTTGATTGGCTAAAGGAAGTGTACGGGGATATTGAGGTTAGGACTTGCGACTGTTTAGCTGGTAAGGTCTTCATGAAAGGGCGGTTTGGAGACTATATCGACTATATCCTCGAAGTTAAAAATACGAATGAAGTGCCTAAAAACTTTCAGTATGTGAATCCTTTAAACCATGAGGTTATTGAAGCACCTCTTGAATCCCCCAAAGGGCCTCAGTATCTTCTAACGTGGAATCTTGAAACCGTTTATGAGCTGACTCAGGATTTCCACGAACCCTATTTTATGAAGGGTAGAAGTTTGCTTGAAGGTAGAAATTTAGTCGAGCGACTTAAGCTGTCAGTTCAGCCAAATCTCTTTAACAGGCATAACTGGATTTTTGTAGGACCTGCTGGCTCTATTTCACAAATGCATAACGATCACGACCACGTACATACTTATCTAGCTCAAGTTCTGGGTAAGAAGCACTATGTTCTCTTTTCACCATCCGATGCAGCTTTGGTTTCTGAAGTTAGACCTGATGGCATCGTTATACCTACAAAATCGATCGATCCCCTAAATCCAGATATAGAGAAGTTTCCCCGATTTTATGAAGCAGAAGCTTATGAAGTTACCATTGAGCGGGGTGACTTACTCTTTCTTCCTTCACATTGGCTGCATTTCGGTCTCGGTATTGAACCAAGCATAACGGTGAGTAAAGATACCGTAGATTATATAAATTACGACAAGTGGTTTCAGTCAGTAACAACTTCCGGTGCTCCAGTGTTAGCAGGGGCTCGCAGCGGTGAGGGAAATCCTTATTTAGCCAGATAAAGAAGGGTTTAGTGAAACCCAACTACACCAAGCCTTTGGGGGTTGGGTTTCATGCCTACTCTTACAGCGCAAAGCGCTGTAGCAAATGAAAATTTAATTGTTTGTTAATGTTGGTTCAGGAAAACAATAAATTCAGCATCCTTACTGCGCTCGCCTAGAAGGAAGAATGCTTATATAGCCAGTGTTTTCGGCATCTGGATCTAAGGTTTAATTAGATTTCTGTACTTAGCTAAAATTAATAATAACTGCTCCACTAAAGAAGAAGCAATTTTTTTTTATTTTTTGCTTCTTCTTGTTTAAAAATGTAAAAACTAATTTTTTGAGTCAACTAAATGACCAAGGGATGACTAGGCGATAATTGCCACCCCCAGTACCGAGTTCGGTGCCTCCAGCTACTTCTTCTAAGTCTTCGTCAGACAGTTCATCTCTCTGTGCTTCGAGGTCTTCTATAGTGAAATTGTAGCCGTATTTGGCACCTATTCTAGTAATAGCTGTGGCTGCTTCAAAACCTTGTTTGCCAGCAATTGCGGCTTCTACTTCTGCTTCTAAGGATTCATCAGCGGAGATATTTTGTACGAATTCAAATAGTGCTTCTTTGCTCATTTTTGACCTGTGTTAATTGTGTTGATGTTACTGAGTATAATGATTAAAGATGTCTTTGCAATGTTTTTCTTGACATTTTATTGTTTCCGCATCTCTTTCGAGAATAACAGAGGGCTCCCCACTACCGTCAATAGAGAAAAGTGAAGTAAAATTCAGGACTTCAAAAATGAAAATTTAATTATTTGTTAAGGTTTGGCCATAAAAACTCTGATAAATTCAGGTTACGTAAATCTTTGTTAGCTGAGAGTCTGAGGTTTAAACTAATGAACGTCCTTCAGGCATTAGAGTTGGCAGATAATTTGGTGGCAGCTAAAACGGCTAGACACTTGAGCGACTTGCAAAGGCTTTTATTAGAGGAATTTTGGGCGAAGCCAAGTTTGCACTATGACGATCTTGCTCAAACTCACGGCTATTCACCCAGCTATCTTAAACAAGATGCAGGCCCGAAGTTGTGGCAATTGCTGTCGGATGCTTGTGGCGAAAAGGTGACTAAGGCGAACTTTCGGGCAGCGCTAGAGCGAAAATTGTCTGTGGTGAGTCAGAAAGCGAATCTTTCTTTAGGGGAAAACTTAGATAGCGATCGCGCTTCGTTACCGACAACAGTTATAGATTATGGTGCGATCGCCACTCTACCATCCGCTGTCTGCAAGGGTTGCCAAGATTGGGGAGATGCCCCTGATGTTTCTGCTTTTTACAACCGTTGCGAGGAAATATCTCAACTCAAACAATGGATAGTTAGCGATCGCTGCCGTTTAGTGGCGATCGCTGGGATGGGAGGAATTGGCAAAACCTATCTCAGCATCAAGCTAGCTGAACAAATTCAAGATCAGTTTGAGTACCTGATTTGGCGATCGCTGCGAAATGCTCCACCGCTACAACAAATATTAACTAATATTCTACAAGCGATCGCTAACAGTCAAGAAACCGATTTAGCTGCAACTGTAGATGAAAAAATCTCTTGCTCTATCGAGTTTTTCCGCAAACACCGTTGCTTATTAATTTTAGATAACATTGAGACAATTCTCCAGGGTGGAGCTTACACGGGTTATTACAAAAAAGGTTACGAAGATTACAGCGATTTTTTTAAGCGGTTAGGAGAATGTCGCCACCAGAGTTGCTTACTACTAACGACTCGTGAAAAACCAAAAGAAATTGCTTTGATGCAAGGAGAAACTTTACCAGTTCGCTGCTTGCAACTCCGAGGTTTATGCGCCTCAGCCGGACTACAACTATTACAAATAAAAGGGTGTCGCTGGCAATCAGAAAGTGAAGGTTTGGCATTAATAGAACAGTATTCTGGTAATCCCCTCGCCTTAAAAATCGTGGCGGCAACAATCCGAGAATTATTTGAGGGCAATGTTTCGGAATTTATCCAACATAATTATTTGATTTTTGATGAAGTTCGCGTCCTTCTCGACGAACAATTTAATCGCTTAACCGATTTAGGTAAAACCATTGTTTACTGGCTAGCTGTAAATAGAGAACCAATGGCCGCAGACGAATTATACTCGGATATTTATCCACAAATTTCCAAAGCGCAGTTAATCGAAACCTTAAAGTCTTTAGTGCAGCGATCGCTGATCGAAAAGAACGACAGCCAGTTTCTGTTACAGCCAGTAGTTATGGAATACGCGATCGGCTCTTTAGTGAAACAAGTTTGCTCAGAAATTGAGAGTGGGACTTTATTTATATTTAACAGTCACGCTCTGCTAAAAGCCCAGGCTAAAGATTACATCCGCCAAACTCAAACTAAGTTTATTATCACTCCTCTGATCGAGAACTTATTAACAATATTCAAAACCAAAACAGCGCTAGAAAATAATTTCAAAATTCTAATTAGTGAACTGCAATCGCAGTTACATAAAACCCCTGGCTATGCAGCGGGAAATATTATCAACATCCTCTGCCATCTTCAAGTTGATTTAAGTAGTTATGACTTTTCTAATCTAACAATTTGGCAAGCTTATCTGCAAGATACAAACCTATACAATGTTAATTTTAAAGGTGCAGATTTAGCCAAATCTGTTTTTGCCAAGGAACTAACTAATGTGTTAGCGCTTGCCTTTAGTCCCGATGGGAAACTATTAGCAACAGGAGATGCTAATGGGGAAATCCGTTTGTGGTTAGCAGTCGATAGTACGCTGTTGAGAATTTACGAAGGACACGCAGGTTGGGTGAATTCGATTGCCTTCAGCGCCAATGGTAAGTGGTTGTGCAGTGGTAGCAGCGATGGGACGGTCAAAATTTGGGATGTGGAAACTGGAAACTGCCAGAAAACTTTGTTAGGACACACTCAACGAGTACGGGCAGTGGCATTCAGCCCAGACGGTAAAAATATAGCTAGTGGCAGCAGCGATCGCACAGTGCGGCTGTGGGAAATTGATAGTGGTTGCTGCCAGAAAATTTACTCTGGTCACATCGGTTTTGTGTGGTCAATCAGCTTTAGTCCCGACGGTCGGACTCTAGCCAGTGGTAGCCAAGACCGAACAATTAAACTCTGGGACGTTCTCACAGGTGCTTGCTTGCAAACATGGCAAGATGGTAGCAGTTGGGTTCGCAGTCTAGGTTTCAGCCCAGATGGGAAAATGTTAGCTAGCGGTGGCGGCGATGGCACAGTGAAACTGTGGGAGGTAGACACTGGCAATTTGGTAAAAACACTTCCAGGTCACTCTCAACGTTTGCGTTCCGTCGCTTTTAGCCCCAATGGGCAACTGCTTGCTACTGGTAGCGGCGATGCAAGCGTCAAACTCTGGGACTTGGCAACGGGACTATGTCTTAAAACTCTACACGGGCATAGCGGTCGCTTGTACGCCGTCGCCTTTAGTCCCGATGGATCTACCCTTGCCAGCAGTGGTGAAGACCGAAGTGTAAGGCTTTGGGAAGTCACAACTGGAAACTGTATCAGCACTTGGCAAGGTTACGCCAGTTGGTTCCAATCTGTTGCCTTTAGTCCCGATGGAAAAACCGTAGCTAGTGGCAGCGAAGACGGTTCGATCAAGCTGTGGAAAACCGATCGCGATCGGGAGTTCTATAATTCGAGTTTGGTTCCCGGTTCTGCTTCTTCTTTCCCTATT
>DATGYA010000689.1:0-19244 GCA_035298405.1 Kamptonema sp.
ATTAACAAAGGAAGAAGGAAGAAGGAAGAAGGAAGAAGGAAGAAGGAAGGACAGTAAGGCTGTGGTTGCTTTGGGGAGGGGAAAGAAAATTTTTTAAGTAGTTGCGTATATTAGGGAAGTTCTGCTACAATCAGAAATCGAAGTGCTGGCGTAGCTCAGTGGTAGAGCAGCTGATTTGTAATCAGCCGGTCATGGGTTCAAATCCGATCGCCAGCTTTAATCTCCGATCGCTTCTTTAATTACCTTTACGACTCGTTCTATTGGTGAACCTGTCAAACTCATCGCGCTGAGAATGTAAAATCCTGGCCTAGTAATTAATCTTTAATATCGCTTTAGTTGGGCTTCCGGGTTAAAAAACTGCCGACAAAGCCCAAAAGTTACTAGCAAAGTAGTGGCAATATTTGCCAAGGCAACCATAAACATAATTAAAATCTGGTACGCGGCGGCTTCAAGGGGCTGGACTCCGCTGAGCAATTGACCTGTAATTGTACCTGGTAGAGTGACGACCCCGATTACCATCATCGTATTTAAGGTAGGGATTAATCCAGTTTTGACTGCATCTTTGCGATATTGCGCTACAGCTTGTTGCGGTGTTGCCCCTAAGCTTAAATGGGTTTCAATTTCTAGCTGGCTAGTGTTTATTGTGTTGACGAGACGTTCTCCCGCGATCGCGGCCCCATTCATAGCATTTCCCAGTACAATTCCTGCTAAGGGAATTAGGTATTGGGGTTCGTACCAAGTTTGAGGTTGAATAATTAAGAAATTAGTGTAACTTAATGTCAGCGCTGCACTAAGGAAAATTGAGGCCCAAACTAAAGGCAGTAGTCGCGGAATTTTCTTGCTAATGCGGTTGCGGGCTACGATGCTGGCAATAGTTAGCATTAGTGTTAAAATTCCTAGCACTAGCCAGGGATTTTTGGCATTTGGGTCAAAGACTATCTCCAGGACGTAGCCTACTAAGATTAGCTGGATGGTGGTACGGGCTGCGGCGATCGCTAATTGCCACTCTAGCCCTAAACTTTGCCACGCGGATAGGGCGATCGCGATCGCCACCATCCCCAACGCCAAACCCAAGTCTGTAAATTCTAGGGTAATCAAGGCAACTACAATTAATTGTTTGACAAGAAAATTATAAGATATTTTAATCAAAACTATCAGGCTGCCTTTGCGTCCGTCTTCCGTAGTAAAATTACCCCCTCAAGAAAGGTTGACAATTCCACTGCGGAACACAGACGCAAAAACTCGTCCTAGCCCAAAGGCGATGGGTTTCCATTTTGGGGTAATTTATAAGGTTAAGATTTATGGTGTAAAGAGTGAATAACGTCCCTCCCCTCGATCTAAGCCGACAGTATGCCTTAATTAGCCAAGAAGTCAATGCTGCGGTCTTAGAAGTACTCGCTTCAGGTCGCTACATTGGCGGCCCTGCGGTCGAAAGTTTTGAACAAAATTTCGCAAGCTATCTAGGCGTTTCGCAATGTGTGGGCTGCAACTCTGGCACAGATGCGCTGTTTCTAGCTTTACGTGCTTTAAACATTGGGCCTCTTGATGAGGTGATTACAACTCCTTTTACATTTGTCGCTACGGCTGAGGTAATTAGTGCCGTCGGTGCAACTCCAGTTTTTGTGGATATTGATGCCGATACCTTTAATCTCGACCTTGAGAAGCTAGAAGCTGCTATTACTAGCAAAACGCGGGCGATTTTGCCTGTGCATCTATTTGGTCAACCAACAGACATGACTCGCTTGATGGCGATCGCCTCCTCTCACAGTTTGGCGGTGATTGAAGATTGCGCCCAGTCTAGTGGTGCTGAATGGGGGGGTCAAAAAGTTGGTAGCATTGGCCACGTAGGCTGTTTTAGTTTTTTCCCGACAAAAAATTTAGGTGCTTGTGGGGATGGGGGGGCGGTGACGACTAATGACCCCGCGATCGCTGCTGCCGTCAGGATGCTAAAAGAACACGGTCAGTCAAACCGATATTACTCTGAAGCAACAGGTATCAATAGCCGCTTAGATGCCCTACAAGCCACCATCCTGCAAATTAAACTGCGCTATCTCAACACCTGGAATACCCAGCGCCGTGCCGCAGCCGATCGCTACCATCAATTGCTCAGTCATGTACCCGGAATCACCCTCCCCCAAGAATTGCCGGGAGGAAAAGGTGTTTGGAATCAATACACGATTCGCGTTAAAAGTCAAGAAAAATCTCCCTCTTCCCCCCCCTCCCCTTCCCCCGATCTTCGCGATGCGGTGCGAAACCATTTGCAGGAGAGCGGAGTAGGTTCAATGATTTACTATCCGTTACCCTTGCACCTGCAACCTGTTTACAAATCGTTAGGTTATCAGCAGGGGTCATTCCCTGTAGCAGAGCAAGCTTGCTGCGAGGTTTTGTCTTTGCCTATATTCCCAGAACTATCCGGGGAGCAACAGGATCGAGTCATTTATGGACTCAAAGACTGCTTGACTAGGCCCAGTGAAATTTTGGATTAAGTATTTGTACTTTCATGTACTATAGTTAAGAAAAAGAAATAATAACCGTTAACAGTGAACGGTTAACAGTTAACGGTTAACCGTTAACTGTTAGCAATTGTAGAAAACGAGAGGAAAATAACCGAGTGGGTCAGTATCAATTCACTCAAGATAGAGGCTACGATCCTCAAGCGATCGCTCAGTATTACCGCTCCCACCCTTGGCAAGCAGTTTGGCGATTGCTAACGATAGTTTGGTTATTTGCGGGCTTTGTCCTGGGAATGCTCTGGGACTCTTGGCAGCATGAAGTAGCAAAACACCAGCCAGAGCGAGCATCCCACCTGCGACAAATTCTTACCCGCTTGGGGCCGACTTTTATTAAAGTTGGTCAGGCTCTTTCTACTCGACCTGACTTAATTCGCAAAGACTTTCTAGAAGAGCTCGTCAAACTTCAGGATCAATTACCGCCATTTGACAGCGCGATCGCCTTCAGGATCATCAAAACCGAACTCAAACGCGAGATCGACAGCGTATACAGCCAAATCTCACCAGAACCCATCGCCGCCGCCAGCCTTGGTCAAGTCTATAAAGCTCGCCTCATCAGTGGCGAAGAAGTAGCAGTGAAAGTACAGCGGCCAAATTTGCAGCCAATCATCACCCTCGACCTTTACTTAATGCGGTGGGCGGCGGGGTGGCTCGCACCCTGGTTGCCCCTAAACATTGGTCACGATCTCACTTTGATTGTTGATGAATTTGGGATCAAATTATTTGAAGAAATTGACTACATTAACGAAGGACGCAACGCTGAAAAATTTGCCGCCAACTTCGCCGACGATCCCACAGTTAAAGTGCCCAGTATCTACTGGCGTTACACCACCAATTCTCTCCTCACACTAGAGTGGATTGAAGGCATAAAATTAACAGACACTCAGCGTATTAAAGCCGCAGGTTTAGACACTAATTCTTTAATAGAAATTGGAGTTAGAACTGGTTTGCGGCAGCTATTAGAACACGGATTTTTTCACGCCGACCCTCATCCGGGAAATTTGTTTGCCCTCACCGACGGCAGAATGGCTTACATAGATTTTGGGATGATGGATCAGCTAGAAGAATCAACCAAAGAAACTCTAGTAGATTCCGTAGTCCACCTTATTAACAAAGACTACCTAGAGTTAGCCAGCGATTTTGTCAAGCTAGGTTTTTTGACTCCAGAGACAGACATTTACCCGATTATACCAGCTATGGAAAGTGTGCTGGGAGACATCATAGGTGAAAGTGTTGGTAATTTTAACTTTAAGACAATAACAGATAGATTCTCGGAATTGATGTACGATTATCCTTTCCGAGTGCCTGCAAAATTTGCCTTGATTATTCGCTCTTTAGTCACCGAAGAAGGTTTAGCCCTAACGCTCAATCCCAATTTCAAAATAGTAGAGGTAGCCTATCCTTATGTAGCGCGGCGGTTGTTAAATGGGGAATCGCCAGCCCTACGCCGCCGACTAATTGAGGTATTATTCAAAGACGGCAAATTCCAGTGGCAGAGGTTAGAAAATATGATTGCGATCGCGCGATCCGATCAAAACTTCGATTTGTTGCCGACTGCACAATTAGGCCTCCAATACCTGCTTTCAAACGAAGGTGCATTCCTTCGTCGTCAAGTAGTGCTCGCTCTAATTGAAGACGACCGACTCCACACCGAAGAAGTTAGCCGTTTGTGGGATTTAGTCAAAGAAGACCTCAAACCAGGTCGCTTGTTCAATGCCGCCTTGGGCGCTTTAGCAGAACTGTCCACAGAAGGAGCCGCAGCTCTAACTCGATTTTAAATTGGCTAACTATTAACTGTTAGCCATTCTAATTACCAAAAGGAATAATTCATGTACAACTTTCCCGAACCTCCTATATTTTTAATGTTTGCTGGCTTGCTAGCAGCTATAGCCTCTGGAACAGCATTTGAAGCAGTTCTAAAACAATCAGTACGCGAGTGGTCAAAAAACCGATCTACCCACACCTTAGCTAATATACAAGGTACACAATTAGGGATACCTTTTTTAGGAATGATTGGCGGAGTTGGCATCTTTCTTTCCGCTGGCTTAGAAATTTTTGGCTTTTCTCAATCCCTCTCTTACGCTGTTTCTATACCCCTTACTATATTAACTGCTTGGCTAGTTTGGTTTCAGTTAGGTAAAGTTTTGAACCAACTAGAACGTGGAGGCTCTCAATCTCTAGACTTAGATTCTTGGAGCTAATTTAGTATTTGCTAATTGGTATTTGCTAATTGCTTACAGAAGCAGAGAAGCGGAGGAGCCGATGTGAAAAAAAATCTCTCCTCTCCCCTTATCCTCTTCCTTCTTCCTTCTTCCTTCTTCCTTCTTCCTTTTTCCTTCTTCCTTCTTCCTTCTTCAAAACTAATGGCTAATTGTATAGTTACAGGCGCAGCGGGGTTTATCGGCTCTCACTTAGTAGAAACTCTTTTAAATCAAGGTAAGAGGGTGATAGGTGTCGATCAGTTCAACGATTATTACGATCCAGCCTTGAAGCACAAAAATATTGCCCAGTTTGAAAAACATCCAGACTTTGAAATGGTTGAGGGCGATATTCAAACTCTGAATTGGCGATCTCTTTTATTAGAAACTGAGATAATTTACCACCAAGCCGCCCAAGCAGGCGTTCGCGCCAGTTGGGGTGACGGTTTCCGCGCTTATACAGAACGCAACATTAACGCCACCCAAATCTTACTAGAAGCAGCAAAAGATGCACCAAATTTAAAAAGATTTGTCTATGCTTCTTCATCTTCAATTTATGGCAATGCCGAAGCTTTTCCTACTCCTGAAACTGCTTGTCCTCAGCCAGTTTCTCCCTATGGAATTACAAAATTAAGCGGCGAACGTTTGTGTTGGCTTTATTATAAAAATTTTGGCGTTCCCGCGACAGCATTGCGCTACTTTACTGTTTACGGCCCCCGCCAACGTCCCGACATGGCTTTTCACAAATTTTTCAAAGCTATTTTGCATGGCGAAGCTATTACAATTTACGGTGACGGACAGCAAACCCGCGATTTTACTTTTATCAGCGATTGCATAGCTGCCAATTTAGCCGCCGCTACTGTTCCCGAATCTATCGGTGAAGTCTTCAATATTGGAGGCGGTAGTCGAGTAGTTTTAGCAGAAGTCATCAAGACAATGGAAAAAATTGTTGACCGTCCCATACACATAAAATTCATAGAAACAGCAATGGGAGATGCGCGACACACCAGCGCCGACACATCAAAAGCTGAGAAAATTATTGGCTATCAGCCGCAAGTTTCTTTAGTAGAAGGATTGACTCAAGAATGGCAATGGATTCAATCTTTATATGCTTAGAAAGTGCGAAGTTTGAATTTAAGATTGTCAATTTTTTGAATTATCCAGCCTTTGATCTTCCTCAGCCAGCGAACCAGCAAACTTACAGGCTTCAATTGAGGGTAATTTTCTGGTGAGTTCAAATACCGATAGTGGAGGAACACATCTCGGTAAGGAACCTCAACATCTTCGCCAGCACAAAGTTGGGCAAACTTAGAAGCAGCTATACTCATATAGTGAAGATAAGTAAGCCGACAGTTTTTATCGTATAAAATATAGTTAATTACCTCAAATTGAGAAGACCAATGATTCCCTGTTACCTGTTCCGGCTGGTAATAAGCAAAATTATAAAAAGAGATACCACTGCGCGTAACTAAATAGTTAAATAAAGGCTGGTCGCCGCCGCGCAGCGACAGTACCTCAGCTTCACCTGCCTTTAATTGCTGCAATAAATTTGCTAAATTATACCGATTTAAAACACCCTTTTTAGAACCAAACCAACCCGAACAGAAAATTTGGGAAGGGAGTTTTTCAATATTAAAAATTTGTGATATTATCTCTGATGACAAATCAAAGACATAATTGAGATCGGATTTATATTGAAAATCATTAGCTACCCAGTCGCACTCATCAAGTTTTTGATAAGCATAATCAATATCGCCCATCAAAAGAGTATCGGCATCAAAATATATAAACTTTTCAAAAAAGCCATCAAAACAACAGAATTTGCGGTGCATTCCTAAAAAGTGAAATGATTGCCAACCTTTTGCCCGCCAAATTTTTTGCGCTTTTTGGTGAGATGTCCAAGCTTGAGTTGCAAAGTCTTCCCAGAAATTAATAGAATCAGTATTATCAAATAAAGTGACATTTTTTCGAGAGGCAATTTCAGCTTTAACTTTATCCAAGCGATTGTCATAAGGAATAACGCAAACGGGAATATCTGCTGCCCCATTGACTTCAAGACTATTAAGTAAGGCAACTAAATGGTCATAAACGAGATCGTTAGCGAGAGTATAAATGCCCTTATTCATAAGTTTTTTCTGGCAATAATTGGTTTGTAGTTGGGCTTTAGCCCGTTTTTTCTTAAGTTTAGGGGGGCTAAAGCCCAACTACGAACTTAACGGCGGAATAGTTTTTGTATTAAAGAAGATTTATCTTCATGCAGGTAACGATAATGTTTCCACAATTTCCAATAAGGACTACCGGGTTTTATCGGAATTCCTGCCCAATGGATATATTTTAATCGTTTGCCTTTGTCGTAGAGGATATAATCTCTTTCTTGAAAGTGAGTAGAACCCGCCCAACTTCCTGGTTCTTGTTCACCAGTTTTGACGAGGTTACAGCGTTTAGAAATTAGTTTGAGAATCATATAATTTAGTATAGGCTGGTCGGTGACATTTTGAGTAAAGTCAAAATAATCTTTGTGCTGCGAACATTCGCGCAAAATGTCATACATTTGTTGTTCTGTAATAGTTCCTTTCCGGGAAGCCCAAAAGCCGCTATTGAACACATCTTGAAGTTGGGAATTTGTGAAAATATGCTGTTCTTTGACAATGGGTGAAAATACATTTCGTAGTTGTTCGTTGAGGTGGTGGTAGTCGCAGCAAAAGAAATCTACTTCTGAGAGTTTGTTTAAGTTTTCTGCAATGTCTTCAAAGACTATGATATCTGTATCGATGTACAGAAATTCCTCAAGGGGGCCAAACCAAACGGCGAGTTTTCGCATTTTGTTGGGGAGGGCTAAAAAATCGCGTTCAAAGATGTCTGCAACTTTTGTGGTAAATTCCTCGATAAATTCTAGGTTAGGGAAAATCTTAACGCCATGCAAGCTGCTAAGTGTGGCTGCTACTTTTTGATAATTATCATCGAATGGTATGAGAAAAATAGCGACATCTTTATTATAGCAGCGGATGCTATTGAGAAGTGCGATCGCACTTTCCATCACCTTATCATTTGCCACAATATAAATACCGCGATTCATAGATTTATCCTCAACCTTTTCAATACTCTTTTTAACAAATTCGGTGCAGAAACTTCAGTATAAGACTTTAGCAGTTCTGCAAAAACCGGACGCTTTTCTGGTTCGCGGAGATAGCGATAGTGCAGAAACAAATCACGATAGGGAAAGTCAATATTTTCGCCCCCACAAACTCTCTTAATTAAATCCGGCGGCACGCCAATATAATGAATGTAAGTAAGTCGATTTCCCTTGTCGTACAAAATGCGATCTTGCTCTTGGAAATGTGAGGAAGTAATACTACATCCGGTTTTTTTGCCATCAGGAAGGCTATAAGCAAAATTATAGCTAGTTATCCCAGCTTTCATCACCATATAATTGAGTAACGGCTGTTCTCCCGCACCTTCATATAGAATTTCTGAATCGCCAGATTGCAGTTGAGATAACATCCATTCCTTGATATTTTGGTTGAAAATTCCTTGCTTGCTGCCGTAAAATCCCGAACAAAATATTTCCGATTCGATCCGATTTTTCTCAAAAACTTGTAGCAGTTTTGGCGATTGAATATTGTATACTTTAGTTGGGTCGCGAAATTGAAAATCATAAACCACAAAATCACGATCCTCTAACTTTTGAAAAACAGCATCAAGGGAATTCATCACCAATGTATCAGCGTCCATATAGATAAACTTTTTAAAAGGATTGTCGAAAGCGCAAAAGCGGCGATGTGCGCCGTAAAGCCGGAATTTTTTGCGGTTCAAACGTTCTGGTGCGGCTGCTTCCATGAATTTATCCCATCGCTGAATTGATGCGCTATCTTCATACATAAAGACGTTGGGACGGTTAATAATTTCAGCTTGGATTTGCTGTATTTGGTCGTCAAAAGGATAAATACAGACAGGAGTATTTGAACCTAAAATAATTTCAATACTGTTGAGCAAGGCAACCAATTGGTCGTAAACTATATCGTTAGCTAGCGTGCAAATTCCCTTCATATCTATTTGAGAAATTAAATTCTATTTGATTTTATCTGATGGCGCTATTTCCTTAGATACAAAATTCGATAGCCAATTAAGCAGGTTCAATTCGTGAAGAATAATTTGTCTAGCTTCGGCTATTTTCTCTCTCGCTTCATACCAATAATCTGGCGTTGCAATAACCTCTTTAATAAATTCTACTCCTTTCTGATCCAGACTGGGAAGCCGCAGAAAACTCCCAGGAGGTAACAGCTTGTCCGCCGCAGAACCGCCGTAATAAATTGGTAAACACCATGCTAATAAAGAATCCCAAAGCTTCTCACTAACATACAAATCGTTCTCAGCATAATTTTCAATTGCCAAATTGTAATAGTAGGGAGCCATTGCGTGCCATTTATTATTAACAGTGCCATTACTTTTAACCCAAATTGGCAAATTGCGACCGTAAAGGTCAAAATTAAAGTCTTGAGTCTGAAGCAATTTAATAAAATCTAATCGGCGGCGATGGTTAGCTGTACGGCTAATACCTGAAGTAATCCAAGAACAGAGGCAAGTTTTGTCGGGGGGCGGCATTTCATTCAGTTCTCGAAACGAGTTTGGATGATACCAAATTGCAGGCATATAATCGGGCGTAGGAGCAAAATTATCAGGGCCGGAAATATAGCCGCAATAATTTTTTGCTTGGTCATAGTTTGCTTTTGTCACCTCAATAACTTCATCTAAAGGTGGTTCCCGAATTAAGTAAATTATGCGTTCTTTGGAAACTTCCCTTAATTTCATGTTAATATCAAGATCGGCGGGCTGTTTCCGACGCAAATTTTCTAACCATGACTGCTTTTTTGCGGGCTGGGGAAAATCAAATTGATACATTAGTAAAAAGTCGGGTTGTGGGTAATTAGCTAGCATTTGAATATTAGCCCACTTACCAAAGTTGTGAGGTGTTTGTTGCCACAACCAATCACTCTGATTTACCCCAGGATAACTGGTAATCATGCCTATAATTTTTTCATTCATAAGATTAATTTCCTACTATACGATTTTAAGAAATTAGTGGCGGACGCATAGCTTCTTCTACATAAGTTAATATTTTGGTAATTCTATTCTCCCAGGAAAACTGCCTTACAAAATCTATTGTTTCTGCATAACCTTCTATTCTTCGGGGATAAGCTTCCAAAGTTTTTTGAATACTTTGTGCCAACTGAGCGGGATTATCGGGTTTGCACCAAGTAGCAATTATATTTGCTGACTGAAATTCAGTCAGAGATGGTATTTCAGTTGCTACAATAGGAGTTCCTGATGCCATATAATCAAAGAATTTTAAAGGTGAAGTGAAAGTTGCGGCTGCTGTTAAACTGTGAGGGTGAGCTAAAATATCTGCTGCTTGCAGCAAACTAGCAAGCTGATTTTGAGGAAGATAGCCGAGAAAAGTAATATTATTGACTTGCTTTTCTTTAGCTAACTGTTTGTAAGCTGTTATTTGCGATTCATTACCACCTGCGATCGCAAACTGAATTTGCGGCAACTCCTTAGCGACATCAAGTAGCATATCCACACCTTTAAACGGGTAAAGTCCTCCGGCATAAACTACTAAATACTGACCTCCACCTTCTAGCAACTGCTGTCGCCAAGCCTCAGCCGCCTCTGGATTTCTAACAATAAATAACTGATTGAAACCGTTGTGTAACTTAATTAACTTTTCGGTCGGCATCCCATTTTTAATCATACTATCTCTGACAGTATCAGCAACAGTTACAGCAATTTGAAATAGAGGACTGTGAATAATCTCCGGCTCAAATTGCTTTACCTCGTGGTGATGCTGCTCGTAGATAGCCGGAATTCCATTTTGAATGGCAGCTTTAACAAAATTCCAGTCGCGAGTATGCACAATTTTAGTATATTTCCGCAGATGAAATGGTAAATAATATTTTGAAACTATTGTACTAGAGTTATTCCACTTTCCCCCAAAACGATCTACAAGCCAAGGCATGGGGAGAGGAGCTACTTTTAATTTATCCTGAATATTGTAAAGTTTCGCAAGTTCATCTTCTGGTTCTCTAGGTTGAAATGGAGACCACAAATCAAGTAAATTAGAATCTCCTTTGCGGAGGTAAGCTAAAACTGTTGAGTAACCAAGATTGGCGGCCGCATTCGCAGAATGAGCGACTTGGACTAAGCTAGCTACGTTAGGTTGAGGCAAAACATTTCTGGTAAAAAACACATAGTATTGCGACATATTATTTCCTACTTACTCATCTGTCTTTTCACTGTATTTTCCATAACTTCTAAAATTTTGAGAATCGTAGTAGCCGAGTGAAATGATTCTTTGATTAATTCTTCGCGCTCTTCTTGAGAGTCTACCAAATCGTCAACCAGTAATTTTAGGAAACCAATCATTGGGTTAAGCCGAGTGCGAACCTCGTAGGAACTTCTAATTAAGGCTTCATCACGAGCTGCTTCTTCTGCAAATTGCATATAATAGAGGCGAGCGTAGTAACCACCTTTTCCTAGTAGTTGATCGTGAGTTCCAATTTCCACTACTCGTCCGCGATCGATCACGGCAATTTTATGTGCTTTTTGGACTGTCGAGAGGCGGTGAGCAATTACCAAAGTTGTGCGATCGCAACTCAGTTTATCTAAGGCTTCTTGTACATAACGTTCAGAAACAGTATCCAAAGCACTCGTTGCTTCATCTAAAATTAAAATCTCAGGATTTTGTAACAAAGCTCTAGCAATTGAAATCCTTTGACGCTGACCTCCCGATAAGATCACGCCGCGATCGCCAATCTGAGTATCCAATCCCTGCGGTAACAGCTCAATAAACTCATAAGCATTTGCTCGCTTAGCTGCTTCCACAATTTCCTCCTCAGTCGCATCTTCCCTAGTATAAGCAATATTTTCACGAACAGAAGCATTAAATAAAAATGTATCTTGACTAACAATTCCCATCGCCTTTCTCAGGCTTTTTATGTCAAATTCTCGCAGATCAATATCATCTATCGTAATGCAGCCAGAAGTTGGATCGTAAAATCTCGGCAATAAATCCGCCAAAGTTGACTTACCAGAACCAGAACTTCCTACCAAAGCTAAGGTAGTCCCATGAGGCAGAAATAAATCGATTTCTTTAAGAACTAAACTATTATGACTCGGATAAGCAAAAGATATTTTATTAAAATGAATTCCTGAATGCAACCGAGTGTATATCTCAGAACCATTGAGCATAAAAGGCTTGTCATTACGTTGTAAAAAATCATTCACTACCTCTACACTTGCTGAAGTATTAGCAAATTGACTGCGAGCGCTATTGATCTGAGAAATTAGAGGAATCAGTCTAAAAAGTATCAAAAGATATGTGAGCAAAACAGTTGAAATCGATTCAATTTCGTTAGCAAATAAGGTTCTACCAATAAAAAGAATAAAAATCACAACAATCAGGTTAACAACTTCGTTGATAGGAGAAATAGCTGCATAGTTTGCTTGAGCTTGGAAATCCGCTATTTCTCGTTTTTGAATTAGCTGCTTAATCCTCTCATATTCCAATTCCTCATTACCCGTTGCCTTAACCAGCCGAATACCACTTAGAGTTTCTAGAATCCTGATTGAATAATCTTTAGACATCTCTGAAAGCTGCTGTCCAAAATGCTTGGCTCTGGCAATCAACAATTGATTTGCTAAGGCGATAAAAGACAGTAAAAATATTGAGCTAAGTGTCAGTTTCCACGAAATTGAAAGTAGCAATACCACAAAAACCAAAATAGTAATTGATGTAGTAAACATTCCTATAGCTGTACCAACTGCATTAGCAGTGCGACCAACTTCACCACCAAGCCTATTAATTAGATCCCCAACTTTAGTTTTAGAGTAAAAATCTAAATCCACTTCTAACAAAAGCCGCAAACCTGCTTCTCGCAAGTCAAAAGCCAAAGATCGCGTTAGAGAAGTTGCTACTAAAATGTTTCCATAACTAGCCATATTTTTTAAAATAATTGCCAAGACAATGGCTGCTGTCATCAATGCTAAACGATGGGATTGAGGCATTCCCTCAAAGGGAGACATCAGCGTTTTAATCAAAGGCGGAGCGCCTCGTAATTCAACTGCTTGATCTAACAAATTTAAAAGAACTGGTACAATTAAAGTAGTGCTTACACCATTGAAAAGAGCCCCTGAAAAGCCTAGCATCACAGTCAGCATAATCCTACCTGGATATCGTCGGGCAAATTTTAGGAGTAGCTTATTTGCAGACATGGAGTATTCTCGGCTAAACAGTACCAGATATCAAAATCTCCCTAGATTACAGGAAGTTACTAGAGCTCATCTAGCAACTTAAATATTACTTTGATAAACCTGCAATTACCTCGTAAAGTATAGATGCCATTGCCTGAATACTATATTTTTCTACACATCTTTGCCTAGCTTTCATTCCTCGATCGTTCACGTCTATCTGATTGTTAAATATCCATTGAATTTTCTCGGAAATTTGAGATGGGGAACTAGGCTCGACTAAATAACCTGTTTCACCTAAAATTTCTGGAATATCCCCCACTCGTGTAGACAAAACTGGCTTAGCCATTGCCATGCCATCTGTCAACTTTAGCGGAAACTGAGCTACTGCGGTGAGAGTGTCTCGCTGAGGAACGACTACAATATGAGCAGCCGCTACCACCTCAGGCATCATCTCGACAGGAAATTTTGGCAGCTTAATAATCCAACGTCCCCATTGTTGTACAAGTCTATCATCATAGTCATCATAAGGGCTGCCACCCACGATCGCTAATCTTAAATCAGACTCGTTTAACTCCTCTAGAGCCATTAAAACATCCTCAAGACCCTTGTGAGGTCGCGTTGCACCCGGAAACATCAAAATTCTATATTCGGCAAGACCATAACGCTCTCTACTTATTTCAGGATTATACTTAGCAGGATCGAACATTTCAGTATCTTTTCCATTTGGCAGATATATCCCGCCAAAACGTTTTTTTAAAAAGTTAGTAGTAATAGTGATGGCATCAGCATGAGATATCAAGCTTTCCATCCACTTTATATAAAGCGGATGATCTGGCTCTTTCAACTGACCGTTTTTCTTAAAAATATCTCGATAAAATTGTTTGAGAGTGGGACGATATTTCCACTCATCTCCACCATGCCAGCTAAGTTCCCAGTCATCAATATCTAAAATAACAGGAGAATGATTTTGCAGTTTTTTTAATAAAGATAAACCAAAGTTTGTTGGCTTGGGTTTAACTGCGTAAATAATATCTCCATTTATCCTTTTTAAAAGTTGTTGAGCGGTTCCCAAAAACTCAGGATAATTCCTTCCAGGCACAGAAGATACGGGAATATTTCTGGGAGGGATGGTATAAAATTCTTTGCCGAACTGAAATCCGACTACTTCGACCTCATAGTTTAATTGCAGTAGGGCTTGAGCGATGATAAAGGCGCGAATTGTTCCCCCACCTGACAAGTCGCTTACAACTAATGAAACTTTCACTTTGTAATTGGTTTAAAATTAAATTGATCTTCAATTTTATCAGAGGTTTTGTCAAAAATAGCAAAGATTGCAAGAGTTTTATTTTAAACGCCAAGGATTTTTAAGTTGATTGGGCAACAGAAATTTAGCTAAACGGTCAAAAATTATAGTAAAGAGCGATCGCGTCACATTTTTAGCATACTGAGGTCGATAAGGATAAGTACAGTGCAGCACCTTAACAGGTTCTTGAAGACTGTAAAGTTCCTTCCACTTATCCAGATAATTATAACTTGGCGGTAATACTTTCATCTTCGGCTTTACAGTTTCAATGGCAGCAGCGAACGCACCTTGATCTTTTAACAAAAATACCTCTTGATTGTCAACAACAATATCAAAATAGTGCATAAATTGCTTAAACAGAACATCAATTTCGATGCTTTTTCTAAAAGCTATAAAACCGCCATTATATTGAATACTTTTTGCTTGCAGGGGCAGTCCAGTAGATTGCAGAGTTGGGAGAATATCTTGCTTAACTCTTAGTAAATTTGAGGCTTTGGCAATCAAAGGTTGGACATCTTCTGTTACCACAAAATTCAATTCATCTAAATAGTCAAATACCTCATTTATTGGTGATAGCAAACAAATATCACAATCCATATATATTGTTTTTTCAAAAGGCGATTCTTGATATAAAGCCTGTTTAGCTTGCCGTGAAGCTAAAACAGGATTTTCATTAGAGGGTGCTGGTTGCAAAATCACATTCCCAAAAACCTTCAGCAAAGGATATAAATAGCGGGGTACTCCCTCAATCAAAATCATAATCGGTTCTTGATGAAACTTGCGGACAGAAGCTAGAAAATGTATGCAGTCTTGAAATGAGTATAATCCAATCAAAATGGTGATAAATCCTCTATCCATACCTGTTACCTAACGATAGTAAAAGTTAAAGTTTAATAAGGCAATCAACTGTGCTTTTAATAATCGATACAGATACTGCCAATGGTCAACGTGCAATTTATCCAAAACTTTATCCCAAAAGGTTCTCACCTGATTTTTCTGCCAATCCCAATGAGCAAAAGAATGCTCTCTAATTTGATCTAGTTCCTGCCACCCATCACTACGAATATTCCACCCAACTCGAGTAGTTGCTAACCCAATGGGATTGCCATCTTTCGTTTTGACTTTTTGCACTTCAAAAAATCTGCCAATTTTTCCCCACTCTTCAATAAACTGAATTTCTTTCCCATTATCCCTCGCAATCACAAACAAACTTTCTTGAACAAAACTAACCTGTTCTAACGATAATCCTAGCTTTTTTGCTAATTTGTAAATTACCTCTTTTCTCCCCGGTAATGATTGATTTGGCGGATGTTCTAGAATGGGAATAAAACCTTCACAAGTAATTCCTGAAATCCATTCTCTCTCCGGTACTTTTCCTGTAATTCTCGTATCTGCATCAACAAAAATTGTCACTCGGAAGAGTTCCAAGGCTTTTTTCAGTGCAAATCGTTTATCATTATAACAGTAATCTACACCTTCGCGACTTTTTTTAAAAGCAAAAACATTCGCACAATTCTGAAATTCCTTTGGGTTGTCAGTACAAATAACTAGCATAGTCCCTACAGAATGAGTTTCTAAGTCTGCTGCTAATTGTTTTGCTAATTCGCGATACTTTTTGCCAAAGGCTAGGGTGCAAAAACAAAAATCTTTGTGATTGTTTAACATCCTTTTTTGACCCAATGACGAGGACTAAAGTCTAAAGAACGGGTTTTAGGAACAATGTTACCGCCCCCTTTGACAAGGGCAGGGCTGTTTCATTCTCAGGTTCAATTTTCGATTTTTGTGTTTCCAAAGCCTCTCCCAGTAAGCAAAACAGTAGTTTTTAATGATTTTGACTTTCTTGAGGTAGAAATATCACCTAAAACTCTGGATTCGCAATGGCTAAAGCCATTGCAAAATTTGAGAATGGAACAGCCATGGGGGGATCGCTTTTGCGTAATTCACGCTTATTTTACTTGATGCTAGCGGTGACGCTTTTGATGCCACTGCCAAGCATGAGATATGATATTATCTAAATCTGGATATTGAGGAATCCAACCTAGATTTTTTTTCGCTTTTTCGCTACTTCCTACTAATACGGGCGGATCTCCGGGACGGCGATCGCACTCCACAGCTTTAATTTCCCTTCCTGTTATTTTCCGTGCCGTTTCTATTACCTCTTTAACCGAAAAACCGCCTCCATTACCTAAATTAAAAAAGTCAGATTTGCCGCCCTGTAACAAATATTCTAGACCCAAAATGTGAGCCGATGCCAAGTCATTAACGTGAATGTAATCTCGGATGCAAGTACCATCAGGAGTCTCATAATCTGTGCCAAAAATCGAGATTGAATCTCGTTTACCCAAAGCAGCTAGCAATACTAGCGGGATCAGGTGAGTTTCTGGGTTGTGATCTTCTCCTAGCAATCCATTTGGATCTGCGCCTGCTGCATTAAAGTAACGGAAGCTGACAGAATTAAAGTTATAGGCGGCATCAAAATCAGATAATATCCTCTCTACCATTAACTTAGTAGCACCATAAGGATTGATAGGATTTTGAGGGTGATCTTCGGTGAGTGGAATTTTATTGGGTACGCCATAAGTTGCACAAGTAGAAGAGAATACAAATTTATTAACGCCAGCGGCTAACATTGCTTCTAAAAGGCTTAGAGTTCCTACTACATTGTTTCGGTAATATTTGGCAGGATCGGTGACAGATTCACCGACATAAGCATAGGCGGAAAAGTGCATTACTGCTGCAATGTTACGGCTAGCGAACAGGCTATCTAAAAGGGCGCGATCGCTGGTATCTCCCACTACTAATTCCACCTTTAAAACCTGCTCAACTAAATCTCGATGACCGTAAACTAAGTTATCCAAAATCACTAAGTCATAACCCGCTTTTTTCAATGCTAGTACAGCGTGAGTACCAATATATCCAGCGCCCCCGGTGACTAAAATAGTTGCTTTTCCTTCGCTCATTTTATCCTTCCTTTTTTGCTGCTATTAACTGTTATTTTGCTGCTAACTACGCTTAAAGTACAACCGCAAGAGGGTGGTTATAAAGAATATGCGCGTAAGTCTTACCTAATTTTATACTTTAGTCAACGAACTTGAGACGACCAATTTGGATATAATCAAATATCCGGTTGATTTGATGACGTTCTTCCTCACTGATTTTGTCGTCAGAGAGGAGAGTTGAAGTCAATAGGAGATGGTCGCGGCGGCTGAGTTTACCTGATGCAGTGATTCGCTCTACCATTTGATAAATAATTAAATTGGGTTTACTTTGAGGTGGTCGCAACATAGATTTTTATCCTTGAGTTAGCTATTTCTAAAGGTGAGAAGCCTAAGTTTAATTTTAACAGCAGACAGAGGCATTGTTATAGCAACCACTTCTACTAGAATTGCTAATTATCTTGTTTAGTTGTAAGCCAGAGCATATTTTTAGTAAACTTAATAAAGTTGACCAGCGTTAAGAGGCAATATTTCATGCAGGTTTACAGATTGCCGGTACTGTCTGACAACTACATTTTCTTGCTGCACGATCGCGATCGCAACATTGCAGCCATAGTCGATCCCGCCCTTGCACAGCCAGTATTACAGCAACTTCAAGCACTAGGAGCTCGATTAACTGCAATTTTTAACACTCACCCCGATAAAGATCACATCGGTGGTAATTCCGAACTACTGCAACGCTTTCCCCAAGTTAAAGTCTATGGCGGAATAGAAGACAGAGGCAGAATCCCTGGACAAGAAGTATTTTTGAAAGATGGCGATCGCGTCACATTTGGCAGCAGATCCGCGGAAATATTCTTCGTACCCGGACATACAAAAGGTCACATCGCTTATTATTTCCCCCCCACCAACTCCAACGACAGCGGCGAGTTATTTTGCGGCGACACCCTATTTGCAGGCGGTTGCGGCAGGCTGAAAGAAGGTACACCAGCCCAGATGCTAGCCTCTCTTAGGAAACTGGGAACCTTGCCGGATCAAACTAGGGTTTGGTGTGCCCACGAATACACCCTCAAAAATCTGGAATTTGCCCTGACAGTAGATCCTGATAATTTAGATTTACAGCATCGCTTCGCCGAAGTCAAGGCGGCGCGCCATCGGTCAGAGGCAACTGTGCCTTCTACCATCGGAGTTGAGAAAAAAACTAACCCATTTTTGCGGTGCGATCGCGCTAACATCCAGTCAGCTACCAACTGCACAGATCCACTGCAAACTTTTACCCGTCTGCGGGAAATGAAAGATTGGTTTTAACTGATATCTTGCACTATTATCAATGACAGGCAATATGCCTGTTTCACAAAGAATAAATTCCGGTTTTGATAATAGCAAAAAAAAGACCTTAGCCGTAATTGGCTAAGGTTTATTAATCAGGGTGCATCTATTAACTTATTCTCCAATCGGATACCTAAACTTTCAGGATAATTATTAAAATTAGTGGCGATCGCGCAACCAATAAAAAACCCTAGCCGTAATTAGCTGGGGTTAATTCATCAGGGTGCATCTACCAATATAGTCTCCAGAGAGATATCACTAAAATCCGGACAATTAGATAAGCTGTTACGCATTTAAAAGACTAACGAAGCAAGTAGGGTGCATCAGCTAGAACACTTACGCTTACACGGGAAACGCTTATTACTGACGCACCCTACAATATAGTGGGCACTGCTATCATTATCTTAAAAATATCGGAAAGTAGCGCCACCCTACTACTGCTATACAACTAATAAAAAACCCCAGCCAAGTTTGGCTGGGGGAGATCGATCAATCAGGGTGCATCTACCAATTTACTTTTCAGGGGAGATGAGAGAGATCCGGATAAATTAGAGGAAAATTAGCCTTAACTTGCCAGAAAGCTGTATTTTTAACAGAATTCTAAGTAAATCCACTTAATTAACCGTAAGATACGGATGGCTAAAAAGCTTGTTATATAAGCATTCTTCCTTCTTCCTTCTTCCTTCTTCCTTCTTCCTTCTTCCTTCTACTTAACAAT
>DATGYA010000690.1:0-14772 GCA_035298405.1 Kamptonema sp.
TGGTCAAGTGCTATCGGACTTTATCGCGAACAGGAGCGCTTTGGAATACACTTAGGAAATCCCTTAGTAAATCAATTGTGGAACGAGATTCATTACTATTTGGCTAGGGAACTAGGTTTGTTTAATCTTGGAAGTAAGGGAGAAAACTATTGCTATCAATGTCAGTCATTTTTGCTAAACAAGGACACTCCTATTGATAATATTCTCGATTTAATTGAGGTTACGTTTCGATACATAGATAAAGAAATTCGTGAATTACTACAGAGCTACCAGTATAAAGATCATCTGCAAGATATACGCCAACTCCCTGACGAGGCTATTAGCGAGTTAAATCATCGATTTCGTGAGCATGGAATAGGCTATCAGTACAATAACGGTCAAATCATTCGTGTTGATTCAGGTTTCATTCATGCAGAGGTTGTTGTACCTGCACTCAGTCTACTCTCCAGTCAGCAATTCAAAGGAGCAGAGCAAGAATTCCGAAGTGCTCACCAGCACTATAGAAATCAGAAATATAAAGAGGCGATTGTTGATGCACTGAAGGCTTTTGAAAGCACGATGAAAACAATCTGTGATGAGTGTACATGGTCTTATGATCCACAAAAGGATTCAGCTCGAAAACTTATTGATGTGGTGTTAAAAAATGAACTTGTCCCACTCTATCTTCAAAACCATCTATCAAGTTTGCGATCTGTCCTTGAAGGTGTCCCTACTATTCGGAATCAAACATCTGGTCACGGTCAAGGATCGCAACCTATAAGTGTACCTGAACACTTAGCCGCTTTTGCGCTACATCTTACTGCTTCAAATATTGTTTTACTTGTGGAAGCATATAAAGCTAAACAAAGTAGTTCAAAATAAGCTTGGGGAATAAACGCGGCGCTCCGCTTTTATTCTTGCTCAGCTAGTCTGTGCCGATCGCATTCCCCTAAAAATCATTCAATATTACTCGCCCCACAATTTCAGCTTTAGCAGGCGCGATCGCCTCACCAATCACCAATCACCAATCACCAATTACCAATTACCAAATTTAAGATCAATCACTCGATCGCAACGTCAAAACCTGCGGCGGAGTAGCATCAGGCGGATAAAGTAATTCCACCTGCACAGCGCGACGTTCTCCAGGCTTCATATTCAGTGTTACCAAAGGTTCTCCCTGCTGACCCCGCCGCTGTATGATGTGGATATAACGGTTTTGCGTAGCACCGCGATCGTCAGTATACAAAATCCGAAGCGTACCCCGGAAAAACACCCGATCTTCAGGAGGGTCATAAAACATCAAACCCTCAGCCTGCTTATTCACCTTCACAGGCGTTTGCATCTGAAGAGTAATAGTTTTAGCTTGCTTGTCTGGATTGTACAGAGGAAAAGTCAAACTATACTGCACCCCGTAATTACCGTGAGCATAGTAAGCCGTATCGGGATAGCGAGCTAGCATCTTCGCACTTTGAATTTGACCAGTCCCGAAAGTCCCCGTGTGAGTAGTGCTCAAAGCATAAGAAAACGCCTGTCCCCGTTGAGGTACGCTCAAATAATCCACCTTCGGATTATCCGTAACCCGCGCCAACCACTGCGAACCTTCAGCAACTCCCGCCACGCGGCCGTAAATCACCCGCGTACTAGCTACACCAGGGAAAGTAGGAGCCAAATCTCTCGGCCCCGCTAAACGACCAGTCTTTAACAGCTTTTCCCACTGTTCCAAAGTCGGAAATTGCTCGTTACCCTTAGCATCCTTGGGAGCAAACATCGCTAAAGTAGCAATGTATAGTGAGTCACTGCTCGACAGACGCATTAAAGTAGTGCGGCCATTTGATGACGGCGTTACCTTACCAACAGGTATTGGCAAATTCATCAACATCAGACTTTTGCCACCAGGAATTTCTACCGCACCAGGAAAACTGCCTTGTCTGCGCCCTCGGAGTACGTCATTTGTGGCCCTACTTCCAGGGCCAGCGAAAACAGTACCTAATGGATTTTCTAAATAAGAAGGTAAATCGACAAACAGCGCGTCTGGTCGAGTCAGGTAGCTGACTCCCTGCAATATCTCCAAATTGACGGGTTGTAAGTTGGGGTTGTAGGCAATTATGCCTTGATAGAGAGTGCGAGTTTCTTGGGTAGTTTTGGCTTTGACAATGTGGTGACTAAATACGTCAAAGCGGCCTTTGAATGGAAAATTTAAGTGTGCAGAGGGCGTTTGCTTTCCTTGCGGGGGAAAAGTTGAGAGCAAAATGCCTTCTGTTTGTACCATTTCTGGACTGTTGCTGTTAAAAACGGGGATGCTGTCTAGTTGTCCGGGTAAAGCGCGGACTTCTTGAGTTTGCATCACGATTTTTGGTGGAATTGGCGGCGGTGCAGGGTTCAGAAGTTCCTCTGGCTGTGTTAGAACTTCTGGGGGCAAGATGACTTGTTGGGGAGGGGGGACGGGGATGGCTTGAGCTAGGGGTAAAATTGGTGCGAACATGATCCTGGGTGCGTTTAACTGACCTTGCAGAAGATTGTGTTTCTACAGGGATTTCGATACAAAACTTTACCACAATCCGCTTAATTTTTCTTCAGTTCGCTAAAATTTCCCCAACTCGTAGCACTACAAGACCTCTGGGCGGGCACGGGGGCACCGCTCCTAGTGAAAATGAAACAGCCCTGCCTGCCTTGGGTCTTTTTGGCAGCCAAGCGATCGCGCTTTCAGGAAACCTAACACCCAAAAGAGATAATCGAAGACATAGCATACACCTAATTGGTTAATTTTAAAAGACTGGTTAATTATGCTCAGTAAGGTTAGAATAAGCCGCATTGTTTATCGTCATTTTTAGAGAATCGTGCCATCTAAGATCGCTCAGTTAAGCGTTAATCTCCCTGATGAATCGCTCAAAGGCAGTTCAGAACTACCCTTCACCCTACAGCAATTGAAGGCCGCCATTCCCCCAGAATGCTTTGTTCCTTCCACCGGAAAATCCCTGTTTTACTTCTTTCTCGATATTTCAATAATCAGCGGTCTTTATGCAGCAGCACATACCCTAGATTCCTGGTTTTTCTGGCCAGTATTCTGGCTAATGCAAGGTACCATGTTTTGGGCATTATTTGTTGTCGGACATGACTGCGGACACGGTTCTTTTTCCAAATACAAATGGTTAAATAACCTCATTGGCCATCTCTCACATACTCCCATTCTCGTACCTTTTCACGGCTGGCGGATCAGTCATCGTACCCACCACCAAAACACCGGAAATATAGATACCGATGAAAGCTGGTATCCCATTACGGAAGCCAAATATCGGAGCATGAGTTCCGTAGAAAAGTTCCTCCGATTTGAGTATTTAATGCTGTTTGCTTATCCGATATATCTGTTTAAACGTTCTCCTGAAAGACCAGAAGCATCTCACTTTAACCCCAATAGCGATCTTTTCAAGCCTTCCGAAAAGTGGGATGTGATTACCAGCACTATTTGCTTTACCTTAATGGTAGCATTGTTAGGATTTTTGACCTATCAATGGGGCTTTATGTGGCTAGTAAAATACTATCTGATGCCCTACCTGGTGTTTGTAGTATGGCTCGATTTAGTTACATATCTGCACCATACCGAGGCAGATATTCCCTGGTATCGCGGCAAAGATTGGTATTTTCTGAAAGGTGCTTTGTCCACTATTGACCGCGATTATGGGATTATCAATAACATCCACCACAATATCGGCACTCATGTGGTTCACCACATTTTCTTGAGCATTCCCCATTACCACTTGTTAACTGCAAATGAAGCAATTAAGCCGATTTTAGGAGACTACTACCGGAAGTCGGAAGGGTCAATTTTAGGAGATTTTTGGCGTTCTTCTCGGCTTTGTCATTTCGTACCAGATCGAGGTAGTCCAGTTTACCATAAATCTAAAGCTGAACTAGACGATTAATTGTTAGTAGTTAGTTGTTGGTTGTTATAAGTTTATAATAACCAATAACAACCAATAATTGACTACTGTAATTAGGGTCAGGTCAAAAGGGTGGTGTTTAGTTCAAATTCGCCAATGCAATCTTTGAGTCGTCGGAGGAAGCTTCACTAACCATCCCTGAATATTCCCCGTTATAGTTGGTAAATTCAGACGGAGATCTCCGAATATTAGATAGACGAATTTGCCAATCGGAAACCTCCTCGTAGCTAAGGTGATTAGTATTGGAGGTAGTTGTCCATACCCCCCAAAGACAGGTGTCTTCAAACTGTAGCAGTCCTGACTTGCGTAAGTTTTGGGATTGCGGAGTTCCGGGCAAGGGAATAATGCTGTAGCAAGAAGTCTGAAATTCCAATTGAGGGTTAATCTCTACCAGTTCATCCACCAGTTCTGTGATTGCTTCTTCAAGACGTAACAAGTCATCATGGTCATCATCGGGTAGCCCGATAATGATGCCATAAGTAACAACTGGTACACCAGTTCTGACTACAGATTTCATCAACGTACAATGCTCTTGCCAGGGCAACAGTTTTTTGTATGCTTCTCGTCCAAAAACAGGACGTTCGGCAGGTATATAAGCCAAAGGACAACCGACTTTGCCATCCCAGCCAAACAGGGCTTCAATCAGTTCTTCGTCAGGTCTGAGGTCGCTGCTTTCGTAGTTACGCCCAGCGCCCAGAGTAGTTTTCCTCAGTTCTAAACCATTCGGCCACATCAGAGATACTCCGAGCTCCCGCGCACCATTGGTAAGTTCGAGGATCTCTTCTCGCCCTCCCGGAAAGAGTCCACGGGCGAGGAATTGATCGGAACCAATATTGATCGAAACCGCCCCCGCTTCTTTTTGGATACTCAACCATTTGAGGGCTGTTTGTGGGGACATTCTCCGATAGCCAGTGCCGTAAGTAGGTGTCATGCAAAAGTCACAAGTGCGATCGCAACCAATGTCAGCCACCAGTGAACCTACTGGCACACATCCCTGGACATTGGGGAGTGTTCCTAAACATTCCTTAGCCACTTCCACCGAAGGTAACGCCCACTCCTCTGGACTTTTGGCTTTAGTCTTTCTGGGATATTGTTTGCCATCTGCGAGAATGACACCTGTGAGTTCTTCTCGTGGAGTTCTTCCCAGTACATAGTCGAAAATCGCCCAATTCGCTGCCCCGGATTTATCCTGAACGACTGCTGTTGCACCAGCCTTCAAGTAGTGGTGGGGTTCAGCCAGAGCATCCGAGCCGCCAACGACAATGGGACGACCTCCCTTAGCCAGATGCTCAATCACCATACAAGTTACTTGACGGTCTTGGGAGAAATTCACTGTAATTCCCCAAGCATCGAATGCGTGGGGATCGAGAGCAGAAATTTTGCCCCCTACATAAGTTTTCCGCAGGCTCATCCCTTTCCAAAAAATCTCCCCAAATTCTTGACTATAGTTGTCATCTCTGAGGTTGACCAATCGGGCATCAAATCCTCCTGCTTGCAAGTCAGGGATCAAAACTTGCTTGCTGATTAAGGAACGATGTCTATATAAAGAAGTCCAATTTTTTCCTTCTGCATCATAGAGTCCGGTTGCTGGAGGTTCAATCAGTCCAATTGTGGGAGATTTTTTAGATACCATAATTGAGGCTGCGGAATGTAGGATAAGAGAATGGAATTTTGATGGCTCACGATCGCCTACGACATCAGGGAGGCCGAACGCTCCTGCGTCCGCGCTAGCGCTATCGAAACTCCTTGGCGATAGGGCAAGTCGGTGAGCGCATCTTTCATAATATCAGAGGATTGGATAATTATTAATTTTCTCATCTAAAAACTCAATTCTGCTTAGGCTTCTACCACTGGTTGTATCAATTCCAAGCGGAAATTTTTGCGAATTTGAGGAGTTAGATAACGCTGCTGTAAAAGTTGCCACTTCTGCCAAGCTTTAAACCGACTTTGCGCCATATTTTCTGCTAGGGTTGGCAGATGTTTTTTGAGATCGAAGTCAAAAATATCTGCCAGAAATTCTCCCAAAACTGCGCTGTCTTGAATGTCGCCTAAACATTCTTGAATAGCTTTGACTTCTTCTAGATAAGTTTCATAATTCTCACCGTAGAAATCCGTAAATAAACTCATCAGATAGCGCACTCGTTTAGCTTGTTTGCGAAGCTCGTGAAGAACAGGCCCGCGTTCGGCTAATTCTTGTTCTACATTTTTGGAATTCATGTCTTCACGGATTGCCATTTTTCCTTCTTGCTCTACAACGCCTATTAACCAACCCGGATGTAGAAACATCTCGCTGACTTGGGGGAGCAGCAAATCTGGCAATACTTCTTCAACTGGTAACTGCGCGATCGCATGATAGCGGGGTTTTTCCAACCAATCTCGCAGCGATTGTTTGAGCAAAAGGTAATGTTTATGCTCCAAAATTGCCCGGACTCCTTTTAAAGCGCGATGGCGCTGTTTGAGCAAGTGCAGCAAAGCTTTATCTAATATTTCCTGTTCTTTAGAGGGCAAAGTTTGATAATACTGGTTCTGGAGACTTTCTAGCATGACATCTAAATCTCGCAACTCTCCCAAAATACGAGAGATTTTCCCAATTTTTTGCTCGTCTGCTTCTTTTGGTAGATTGATAACTGGTGCAAAACCAGTCGCAGCAGAGCGCAAACGCCGCATTCCGACGCGCATTTGGTGAAGTTCTTCTGGATCTCGGTCTTTGAGGACTTCGTCCTCGTGAGTGATGATTTTATCGAAATATTTCTCAAGTGCTTGGGAAGCTGCCGCTCCCAGAGTTTTAAGTTTTGGTGATGCTTGTACTTTCATAGCGGGTAGGATTTCTATCTTCTGTCTTCAGAGCGATCGCAAGTCTAATTTTGGAGCGATTAATGGTGAGAAGTTTAATTATACTCTAGATTTAGTAGGTAGTTGGGCTTCAGCCCTCTTAAAGACCTTCTAAGAGGGGCTGAAGCCCAACTACGTACCAATGCTGTAAGATTAAGCTCCGGCCTGCAAATCTCCAATAAGCTGAGCGAGATGATCGCTGCTAGCTTTGTAAACCTCGCCGCAGAAGTGGCAAGTCGCCTCAGCACCATCGTCTTTTTCAATCATGTCTTGGAGTTCGGCTTCGCCTAACATTTTTAAGGCTCCCAAGACGCGATCGAAGGAACAGCCACAGTGAAAGCGCAGCATCTGAACTTCTGGCAAGATTTCCAGGCCCATATCTCCGAGTAGCTGCTCAAACATCTGCTCTAAAGTCTTACCCGATCGCAGCAATGGCGTAAACCCAGAAAGTGACGCTACTCTAGATTCCAGCTTTTGAACAAGTTCTTCGTCACTCGCCGCCTTGGGCAAAACTTGCAACATCAGCCCCCCAGAAGCTTGTACGCCTTCAGCCCCGACAAACACTCCCAAAACTAAAGCCGAAGGTGTTTGTTCTGATGTTGCCAGATAATGGCTAATGTCATCGCCAATTTCGCCTGATACAAGTTCTACCGTACTGGAGTAAGGGTAGCCATATCCGACATCTCGCACCACATAGAGGAAGCCTTCACCGATCGCACCGCCAACATCAAGTTTACCGATCGCATTTGGTGGGAGTTCCACTTCCGGGTTGTCCACGTAGCCGCGCACGTTTCCGTCTACTCCCGCGTCAACCATTAGTCCGCCTAAAGGGCCGTCCCCTCTAATGCGAATGTTGACTCTGGATTGCTGTGTTTTCATGCTGGAGGCCAACAGCAGCCCCGCTGACATGGTGCGGCCCAGAGCAGCAGTAGCGACGTAGGAGAGTTTATGTCGCCGCCTAGCTTCTTCTGTGAGGCGGGTGGTGATAACGCCTACAGCCCGAATTCCGCCCTCTGCGGCTGTAGCGCGAATTAATTGATCGGCCATGAACCTTACATTTCTTAACAACTTCCACTTTCTTTATTGTAGCGACCTGGGATTTAGCCCTATTGGTATTGTGCAGTCTGTTTTGAGGAGGGGCAGCCACAAGCAAGGGAATTTTAGATTAAGATATTATTTATCAGGTCTAATGAGCTGTCTCCAATCTAATATCTAAAATCGTTATGTTCGGTAATTTTCAACAAAGCCAATTGCGAATTGAAGTTAATGCTTCGGAGAGTGCAATTCGAGATAGTTTATTACGTCCGAGTCAATTGCAAGAGTGGCTATGGCCCCAGCGGTTTGCGACTGGATTGCCGGAACAATTTTCTCAAGGTTTGATATTTACGAGTTGGGTTGGGCCGGTGGCTGTGGATCACAAGGTGGAAATTGCTGAGTCAAATTGTCTGAGGTTGTTATTAAGTCAGGGAATTGATGGGTTTCACGAGTGGTATTGGGGAGATGGTTGGGTACAGTCCCGCTTGGAGGGGATTTCGTTGATGCCTTTGAATTTGGGGCAAACTGTTAATTTGTTGCGGTTGCGGGAGTTTTTGGCCAGGAAGGAGAAGGGGGAATAATAATTGATGGTTCAATTTACAAACATTAGAGTGCTCTACAATAAGTATTACGGTTGTTTAAAAAATATGAATTGATTAGGCGTTACTGAATTGAAGTATGAAATTTCACGTACTCGACATTTCAATCTCTTAATCTCTGCGAGGAGAGTGTTTCTGTCTAAGTAGAATTCATACCTTGATTCAGCAACATCTATTTTTTCATTGGCAATTAGGGAACCTCTAGGTTAACGCTGTCATCCACGTCAAGTTGCTGGACTATAGCCTTTTGAGATTTGAAGCCCTGAAAAAGTTCGTAGAACTCTTCATAGCTAACTTGTCCGTCAGCACTGGTATCAGCTCGCTTCAACATTTCTTCAACCTCGGCATTCGTGACTAACGCATCAAGGCTGCGGATGCAAACTCTCAACTCCTCCAAACTGATGTGACCAGAACCATCGGCATCAAACAATTTAAAGCGTTCTAAGAGCCGTTTATCTTGCTCATCTAACAGATCCGATTGCAGCAGGCTGGCAAACTCCTCAAAGCTAATGCTGTTGCTATCAGGGCTACCTGTGATGATCTCCATCGCTTCCTGAATTCGTTGGGATGAATAGGGGCGACCCACGGCTTTCAATACAGCACCCAGTTCTACCGCAGACAGGGAATTGCTGCCATCTTTATCAAATTTCCTGAAGGTATCTTTGCAGAAAGCAATCTGCTCGTCGCTCATCCAGTCAATATTGACGGGTGTGCCTGCACCTTCACGGGCGTGGCGCTGAGAAGCGAGGGAATCGAGGCGATCGATGACATCAAAGGCATGGGCCGTCGCTTGCCAAAGTCGGTTTGAATCGGTACCAAACCGCACGCTGCCGTTTTCAGCAACGAGGGGTAAGTCAAAGCGCAGCGTCGAATCTTCCATCAGCAGCCGTCCGGCTGAGGAGGTTTCTCGTCCGTAGTAGTGGTCTCGATGGGGAAATACGCCGCAAATGTTGATGATTTTCAGATGCTCTTCAAAGATGAGGCGGAAGATGTGGAATTCTGACGGCAAATGCGGCTCGATTTTCTCGTAGTAGGCTACACAATGTTTTTGAGCGTCGAGATTTTCCTGGTGAGTCAGAATTAGACAAGGCATAAACAGACACTCCTCTGGAGTTAGTTCCGCTTGCCAGTCATGCCCCCGACCAACAAGTTCCATTGCCTTTTTATCGCCGTCGTACATATGGATAGTGTGGCGATAAAGATTACGGGGAAATTGATCCAGCAGAATCATCAAGGCCAGACAACCGCGAGGGGTTTCCATCCAATGGTCTAACTGACCTGAGATCGCCTGCTTTACCAGTTCTCCATATCGATTGCGAATTTCGTTATCGGTGTCATGACTTTTGCCAAACCATAGTTGTAGACACGCCATAGCATCGAGCTTGCCTGTGGCATCCCGAAGGAACATATAGTTGATGAGTTCTTCCCATACATATTGATTCATTTTTAGGTTCTACTTGTTTGCTGTAATAGCTAAGAAATTTATGTCATTCGCTCAGTATAGAGGATATGACGATATTAAGCTCCATTTACATAGAATTGCTATAACAACAACCAATAAAACAACCAATAAATCAACCAATAAATTTAATGTTGCGATCGCCCCATCCCATCAGTAATAGCATAGTTGAAAACCTTCAACCACAGCCAGAAAGCGGGATACCGAGATTCTAACCAAGGCTGCACCTTCCTAGCAAAATTGGGAAGCCATCCAAATAGCCAACTAGCTATTGCCCAAAGCGTGAAACTTAAGTAACTCCGCAGCCAACGCAAAAGATCGCCCAAATCTATAAAATCTAAAATCCAAACTAAAAGGGAAGGATTTTTTGCCGCTGCTTTTATAGCCAGCATATTAAAAGTTAGCCAATCAACCCGGTCTTTAATAAACTTTTCGGCAATTGCTTTGTCAACGCTAGCAAGAATCCCAAAAAACGTATTCAAAATCGAATTAATTCGCTCTGGACGCAAAAAGCGACCTGTAGGAACCATCATGCCTTTAGAAAACAGCCAAGTTACCGAAACATTGCTTTGGTAGGCGCGAATTTGGTTTAAGTGGCGGGCCTCTAATAAGTCGTGCTTTAAAGCAGCATCTAAGAGATCGGTTAAACGGGATAGATTGCGAACTAGGGAACCAAAGCCAGTGAAGACTAGGGGCGACTGGAGGGAAGCGGCATCACCGATCGCGATTAGTCTATCAAAAGCAACAGTGCGATCGCGACTTCCCGCACTAAAATGTCCCGGAATGTAACCAAAAGTTGGCTTTTTCCAGACCAACTCGCTCAAATTGCAGCGGCGATACTCTGGCAAAATTGTAAAAAAGTCCTCATAAAGCTCCAATAGAGAGCCTGGATTATCCGCATTTACCTGATGATAGTGGAATAAATAGATCGTGATTTCTGAACCCGCACCTGGAAATAACTCCCAAATGAGCTGACGGCCCCGCGAAATGTCCCCATGAGAGTTGAGTACATCCCCATAGTCAGAATCCCACACCCCAGGCGCAAACCCTCCATCAATCACTGCTCCCACAGTCGGGCAAACACTCTCGAAAGTGCGATGTCCGTTAAGCTGCCAAGCAATAGGGGAAGCACTACCCATAGCATCTATCACCAGGCGACCAGATGCGAAGCGATCGGATTGGCTCGGCTGGTGATAAGCTTGCACTGTAACTTTTTCAGATGTTACATCTGCCTGGACAAACTCCGTCTCGTCCCAGATTTCGCCACCAGCTTCAGTGAATTTCACTCCCGACAAATATAGGAGTTTTTCAGCATCCAAAGCTATGTTGAGTACCCTTGGCGTGTGCAGGACAGCAGCTTTTGCGATCGCGGGATTGTTAGCATCAAAAAACTTGCTATACCCATCCTTGTACTCTCTAGCAATAAAACTTTCCACTTCCTGTGCCGTAAACAAACCTAAATCTATTAACTTTTGCAGTTCATCGCGAGAAATATTCCACTCTCGATTCATCCTGCCAAAAGGCAGCCGTTCCAGCAATAAAACTTTGTAACCCAACCGAGCCATAACAGCCGCGTGGATAATTCCTAACGCCCCTCCCACATAAATCAAGTCATAGAAACAAGAATCAGAGTCCCCCTCATTCCTTCTTCCTTCTTCCTCATTCCTTCTTCCTTCTTCCTTATCCCCTCTTCCTTCTTCCTTCTTCCTTCTTCCTTCTTCCTTCCTAAATACAACCTGCTTCGGCGTTTGGGGATTGCGAACGCCTTCCCGCCAACGCTTCTCCCACCAATAAACTCGCTTGAGGTCGTATTCCCCTTGAGGCATTTTTTGAAAGTATTCGACGGTTAGGGGGTAATGTGGAGCTAAAGCCTCAAAAATTGACTGTTGGGATAAATCAATGGCTGGTAGTTCGGGATAGTGATAGGGAAACTGATTTCTAAGAGCGACTTTCAGGCGATCTAGAAACTCCCTTTCACTGCTGGCGGCTTTGTTTCCAATGCGAAAGACTTTTAAGTAAGTGGTTCGCTGCACTGACCACACGAAAGCAGAAAGTTCTGTCGATTGGGGAAAGGCAGCTTTTTCAACAGTTGTTCCTAAAATTAGGCGAAAGCCATCAGGAGTAATAATTTTCTTGCCTTCTCCAGGCTCAAATTTCTGTTGCAACCAATTGCATACAGATTCAGTCTGAGGTGTTGGGATTTCTAGATAGAGAAGTTCTTGCATTTGATGGTCACAAGCTGGAAATACATTCATAAAAATAGCGAGTTGACAGGAGAGGAAAGTACGCTATACTCCACAGATACTAAGTTATTTTTAGAAAAGTTTACAATTTTTTCATAATTATGGCATTTTTTATGAACGATTTTTCTGTTTGCTCCTCAGTGTCCGATGCTGGCGATGGCGGCGGTAAGCCGTCTCATCAGCCGTATCCTGCGGCGTTGATTTCGCTGAGTTATCCCATTCCTACTAATCCTCAAGAAATGATTGCCCTACGTCAGCAGCCAGTTAATGAAGAATTAGTGGCGAGTGCGATCGCAGGCGTTATTAATATAGCTCGTTCTCGGCAACAGTCTCTAGACGATCTCAAAGCTGAAGTCTTAGCTGACGATAACCTTTTGGATCTCGCTCAGCGGCGTTGCTTGTGGGACATTGTTTCTCAAGCTTGGGACAGTTTGCCCAGTTAGAGTTCTAACTGATTGCAGAAGCAACAAATATTTACTTAACACAAAACGTTGACATAAAAATTTAATATTTTTTAATAAACTTTAGAATTTTCTAATTTTTAAATTAGTGGGTTTGGGTTTCAGCTTTTAAGCAATTTGTCCTAGAGGAATTTCAGCCTAACGTGGTTTAGGATACAATAATTTTCAAGAGAAGGTAGTTAGACTAGAGTAATATCTAATCATTATCCTCTTCAGACCTTCTCAACTCATTATATAACAGGAGCTTATTGCTAAACCTACCTTAAATTACTAAGATGATATGAGATTTAGTAAAGAGAGCCAGTTCCGCAATAATTCGCAGCAAGCCGAACGAAAAAAGAGAAAAGTAACAACTCTTCTAGTCCTGGCGGTATTCAGTTTGATAGTCACTGGTGTAGCGATCGCAAGTTATCTGATTATATATGAATTACTGCTAAACACTTCCAAACAAAAAGCCTTGTTGAAAGTTCAGCAGGGTAGCGGTCAGATCGATGAATGGTTAGAAACTAGAAAAGCAGAAATAGCAACTATTGCTGATACACCAACCTTGGCAACTATGGATTGGAATGTCGTTGAACCCTACCTTAAATCCCAGGTTAAACGGATCGAAGAATATCAACAGCTCACAATGGCATTTCCTGACGGTTCTCGATTCAATACACAAGTAGGAAAAGCCAAGGGATCTGTAGCAGACCGCCCTTTTTTTATCTCGGCAATGGCTGGAAAAGTCACTGCTAATGACCCTGTAATTAGTCGTTCATTAGGAGTAGCCCAAATCCAAATTGGTGCTCCGATTAGCTCAGCAGAAAAGCCTTTAGGAGTTTTATCAGGTGCTATCCCAATCGATCGACTAATTAAGGTTGTTCAAAGTCTGCAACTAGGTCAGAACAGTTATGCCTTTGCTCTCAATTCCGAGGGGCGAGTAATTGTTCATCCCAATCCGTCCTTAAGAGGAACCACAGAAAAACCAGCTACTAGCTTACTGGAAAGCAAAGACCTTAATCTAGCAACCCTGGCGCGACGGATGGTGAACAAAGAGCAGGGAATTGAATTAATCAAACTTGATGGCATCTGGCAATATGTAGCTTATACCAATTTAAAGCAGGCAAATTGGTCTGTAGCCTTGGTCATTCCGCGTCCAATGATTGAATCTTCCCTGGATGCTTTGAATCTCTTAACACTAATTTTAGGGAGCGTGCTAATATTAGCTATTATAGGAGCGTGGAGACAAGTACAACTCTCCGAAGAAGCACAAGCCAATGCGGAGGAAAAATCTCAACTTTATATTCAAACTCAGGAACAAGTTGAACTTCTGAACCAATCTCTGATTCAGCAGAAACAGATGGAAAATCAACTCCGGCAGCAAACGGAGTATTTAGAACAAACACTGAAGGAATTACGACAGATCCAAGGTCAACTCATCCAAAGCGAGAAAATGTCTTCTCTGGGCCAACTGGTAGCTGGGATTGCCCATGAAGTGAATAATCCGGCAGCTTTTATTTACGGTAATTTATCTCATGTCAGCCAATATACCGAAAATTTACTAGAGCTAGTAGAACTATATCAACAGCATTACCCCATTCCGGTCTTAGAAATTCAAGCTAAGTCAGAGGAGGTCGATCTAGAATTTCTCAGCGAAGACCTATCGAAATTACTTTCCTCTATGCAAGTAGGTGCGGAACGAATACGTGATATTGTCAAATCCCTACGGAATTTTTCTCGCTTGGATGAGTCGGAAGTTAAGGCTGTGAATATCCATGAAGGTATTGACAGCGCCCTGATGATTCTTCAGAGTCGCCTAAATGGAAGCCCCAAATATGCTGGGATTGAAGTTATAAAAGAGTATGGTAATCTGCCGCCTATCGAGTGCTATGCAGGTCAACTTAACCAGGTATTTATGAATATTTTGACGAATGCTATTGATGCTTTAGAAGCTCGGCATCAGGGGGACAAAAAGATAATTAGGATTACTACGAGTTTGCATAAATCAGATCGAGTGAGAATCTCGATCGCGGATAATGGCTGCGGTATGACAGAGGAAGTAAAACAAAGACTATTTGACCCATTTTTTACAACTAAACCAGTAGGTAAAGGTACGGGAATGGGGCTATCTATTAGTTATCAAATTGTGACGATAGAGCATCGAGGGCGATTGTATTGTATCTCAGAACCAGGGACAGGCACAGAATTTGTGATTAAAATTCCTCTGCGTCAAAATGTTGCTTA
>DATGYA010000691.1:0-2863 GCA_035298405.1 Kamptonema sp.
TTACAATATTTTTTTTAACTCTGCAAGTGCAAGTGTTTACAGTTAAGATGCGGGCAAAAGCGCCTCCAAAACTGGATTAAGATTGTCACCACTTCTCCTAAACTACCCGTAGGTAATCTTGAAAAGATAGTGATGCTCAAATATGCCGATCGCCAAACCAATCTAGAATTCCCGCTGGAAAACTAAATGTGGAAAAATGAAGGGACATACTCAAGTCAGGGAGAGATACAGTTGCGCGAGCTCTTTGACTGCTAACAAACACTTGCATCACAGAGTTGTAAAATAACGGACTCGAACCGTGTTGGGATTTCTCCCGTACCATTTTTAGCTTGCGCTGCCCTTACCCAGGGCTGGGTTGGTTAAAAGTACAGGAATCGAACCTGTTACCAATCGATTAATAGTCGATCGCTCTACCAAATGAGCTAACTTCTAGTTGGGTGTTGATACAGGAATCGAACCTGTTACCAATCGGTTAATAGCCGATCGCTCTACCATTGAGCTAATCAAACAATATAGTTAAAAGTACTTAGCGGTATACGCTCGCACCAAAGGTAGGCGCACCAGTTGGGCATAAAGAATCCAAACTATAGCTTTGTAACTTTCTAACTATCCCGATTTTAAGATAGCATAAAGATCGATTTTCAAACCAGCGATCGCGCTCAATTACTCACCAACTGCAAATACCTGTTCTGCCCGCAAATTTAAGCCTGAAAATGTTGGCGAAATTAAACAGTCACCTCCCCCGGAATTACTTTATTTTATAAACTCCTCTTAGTATTAATCAAATATAATACATCGGATTTTGCTGTAGGTAATTATCTCGGTGTTGACAAAGATCCTGAAGCGTATAGCTTGCCAAAATTGACTGAGTTGCTACTTTTGCTTGCTGCCAAATTTCCAGTACAACAGTTTTTTCTATCGTCTGGGAGTTCAAGATTTCCCCCTCTTTGGCGCTATTGTTTCCTTCTACAGAGATCACAACCTCTAGCAAGGTGATCTGCCAAGGCTCTTTCGCTAATAAATAACCGCCTTTGGCTCCCCTTTGGCTAATCAGTATACCGCTGCGCCGCAGATGGGTCAAAATTTGGTCGAGATAACGCTCTGGTATTGCTTGAGATCCAGCTATCTCGTTAACTGTTAAGGGCAATTCCCTCTGTTGGCGGCTCGCCAGTTCCAAAAGCGCTAGCAGCGCATACTCGACTCTTGAAGATAATTCCACAGCAGAATTATTGAGGATTTACGGTTTACCTCATTATAATACGGTTAATCGATAGAGTTTGAGTATTTTTTTGCAATTAATGGTTTTTGAGCCAAAAATAGTTTAAAAAATATTAGAAAGTAATTTGTAAATCAAGCGAAATAGGGCTGTAAGAGCGATCGCGCTCAACCCCACCATTGCTCCAACCAATAAAACGCCTGTGAAAGGAGCTGTTGGATACACGATCGCCGCTGCTGTTTGCAAAGTGGGGAAAAACCAAAATATAGCCAGCGTTACTCCAGCAATAATCAGTCTCTCAGTCCTTTCGATCGCGCGGCGATATTGACCGTAAATCATACCCCCCAAAATCATACCCAACAAGCCCAAACGCAGCCCTGGGGAGGCGATCGCGGCAGTCAGTGCGATCGCGAGTAACCCTCCCTCAAATCCCGTAAACGCCGCTGCTGTCAAAATCTCCCAGGTAGAAAATCTCGCTTTAAGTGTAGGTTGAATGCTGGTAGGGGCAGGTTGATTGGCGAGTATCGGTGCAGGAGTTGGGGGAATAACTGACGGTGCGGGTGGCGATGCCTGCGGCTGGCTGCGCTTAGTCGTATTTAAAGCTGCTTCGACCTCAGCCGCAGATTGAAACCGCTGACTCGCGGCTGATAACAACATTTTATCGAGAATTTGGGCAGTGCGATCGCTAACAGTCACTTGCGATCGCCAGTTCCATTCATTCCTGAAAGAATCAAATAACTCTGTTGGCTGTTTTCCTGTGAGCATAGTAATGCAACTTACAGCCAAAGCATACAAATCAGTTGACGGATAAACTTCACGACCATTCATTTGTTCCGGCGGAGCAAACCCCAAAGAATAAATCCCAGTCGAAGCTTGAGAACCGCTTACAACTTGCGTTACCTGCTTAACAGCGCCAAAATCTAACAAGTAAAGTCTACCATTGCGACCCCGCATAATATTAGCGGGTTTAATATCGCGGTGGATCGAGCCGTGAGCGTGGACAAACCCAAGAACTTTTAAAATTTCTCCCAGCACTTCCAATACTTCCGGTTCCGAAAACTTGCCCTTTTGGGCGAGTTCTTCCTCCAAATTTTGACCATCAATAAATTCCTGCACCAAGTAAAAAAATTTCTCCTGCTTACCCGGTTGCAAACTAGAAACTGTCAACTCAAAAAATGCCAACAGGTTAGGAATTTGAGGATGTTCGCTGCCTAATTCTTCTAAAACCGCCGCTTCCCTTTCAAATAAATTTTGAGCAACTTGTAACTGTTGTGAGTTGAGATTACCCGCCGGCTGTAAGAGTTTGACAACGCACTGCCGCATAGCAGGAGTATAGCGATCGCGAGCTAAAAACGCCGTTCCAAAGCCTCCGCGAGCGAGTAATCTTACAGGCAAATAGCGGCCCGCTAAAATCATCGGCATACCACAGGCAGTGCAATACTTTTGCTGCACCGTCTTCAGCAAAGAATTATCATCTAGATCGACAAAATAGTTGAGCGGGCGGGGACAGCTTGGACGAGTGCAGTAAACTTCCATTTTTGTAATTGTTAACTGTTCACTGTTAACTGTTAACCGTTAATTGTTAACTGTTCACTGTTAACCGTTAACCGTTAACCGTTAACCGTTAACAATCCTATTATAAACTTG
>DATGYA010000692.1:0-5010 GCA_035298405.1 Kamptonema sp.
CTTGCCATCTGGTGCGATCTCCACTGCATTTATCCAGTGAGTATGACCGGTGAGAGTGTTCAGTTCCCTGCCTGTCTCGGTGTCCCAGATTTTCAGGGTTTTATCCCGTGAAGCCGAAATCGCGGTTTTGCCGTCTGGTGCGATCGCCACTGCTGTTACATAGCCAGTATGACCTGTGAGAGTTCGCAGACATCCTTCTCCCGGCCGTTCTAAATTAATCCTCAAAGGTCGCAGCCAAGGACTGTCTTTCCAATGTTTTGCTTGTGCCAACATCCCCTGAATCTCTGGCACTTCAAAATCCAGCAATCTCCCTAACAAATGCCCAGCGAGTTGCGTTTTATCCCGATCCAAAACGTGCGCCGACTTGCGAATTGCCCCTTGAATCAAATTCAGAGTTGACCTTTGCCCCTCCGATAGCAAAACATCAGAATTTATCGCTAAATCGTAATCCTCAATTAGCGGTTGTAAGCCCAACGCTTCCAGTTTCGCCTCAATAAAATCGAAATCCGTTAACAACTGATGCAGCCTTTCCTCTTGCGTACTTTCTGCTAAATGCCCCGGCAGAGTTTCCAAAGCATAAAGCCGCTTTTTTGGTGACAGTTTCCCCAAATTTTCTTTAAACTTACTCATTGCCGTACAAATCCCCCATAAATTATCAAAAATCGCCGCGAAGATCGAGGGCGATCGCATCCAATTTATTAATTAGATCGCACACCTGTTGCTGAGTCGCGATCGCCTCCAACTTTTGCATAACTTCCCCAGTTTTAATCCCGTAACTTCATCGAACTCCTCAGCCTCAGCAGAAAAATTCAGATTTAGCTGAGCTTCAGAAATCCTTTAACCTCTTGACAAATCAGCCGTATTTGTGTTAATTTTCAGCCAATATTCAACAGCTTTATTAGCTAATTGATTGAGATGTTCTGCTTGATAAGGCAAATTTTTAGCTTCTGCGATCGCAATTAACCGATCCGACTGAGCCACCTCTTTGAGAATATAAGCGATCGCCTCACCCGCCGCCAGAGTCAAATCGTGGTTATCGAGAATTTTCTGATTTTTGCTTAAGCGTTCCGTTATGTGGTTTCCCAATTCCGTCGCCATCATACCACCAGCCACACTAGCTGCGATCGCCCCCAAAACCGAACTCCCCAACACCAAAAGACTCGCGCCCCCTAACGTTGCAGCAGTAGAACCACTGAGTGCGACTGAGATAGTTTGCCCAACTAACTGTATAGCACCGCATCCAATCAACCTGGTTTTAATATTCGCTAAATCAATTGGTGGCATAGATTCTTTTATTTTATTTAACTTAATTTAATCCGAATTTCCTTCACAATAAAATTTTAAACCCGTCAAACCGGGATTTTTGGACTAGACTATAAAAACAGAAATCACCCAACTTCACAGCAGTCTAATGACTAACTCCAAAATCCTGCCCAAATTAATTGCATCCTGTCTGTGCTTCAGTGTCCTTAGCAGCGTAGCCGCCCAAGCCAACCCACTACCAACCACAGCCCCAGCAATTGCCCAAGCCGAAACCACCGCCCCCACCAACAATATTGACCAGCAATTACTCGGACAATGGGAAGCCACAGACCCATCCGGTCAGTCTTTTAGCTTCATCTTTGCCCCCGAAGGTAAACTCTACCTAGTCGTGAAGCCACCCCAAGGGGCCGCCCGCGCTAAAGAAATGAGATATAAAGTTGATACCAAAAATCAACCAATGCACCTCGATGTTGGCCTCAGCGCCACTCAAACCGTAATGACCGTCTTTGAACTCACCGCCGAAGGTCAAATGCGCCTGCAATTGCAAGGAACCAAACCCGGAGACCCTAGACCCTCTGCTGTTAACGCTCAAGCAACTGTCTTTAAGAAAGTTTCTGACACAGCCGCCTTACCTGAAAATACTCAAATATTTCCTTTTTAACTAACATCTTGCACCATTCTCAAGCACAGGCAAGATGCCTGTTCCACAAACAATGATTTTTCTTGCGGGTGGGCCACAGAGCCCGCCCAATTTTTGATCGCTTGGTATATTTAATTTCATCCTATAGGTGAGACACTGTTAAAATCCATTTAATTTCCCGTTTACTTTTGCTTTTTAGCTGACATGAGTGATACTGTCCTAGACGTTCGCAATCTACGGGTTCAATTTCAATCTGCGGGTTCTGGCAAAGCATCCGTGCTAGTCAATGCTGTTGACGGCATCTCCTTTGAGGTGAAACGAGGGCAAACTCTAGGAATTGTTGGCGAGTCTGGGTCGGGAAAATCTGTCAGTGCTCTTGCTGTCATGGGTTTAGTTCCGAGTTCATCAGCGCACACTACAGGGGAAATTTGGTTCTCCCCTGATTTGGGTGAGGCTAAACAAAATGCCGAAATAACACCTATAAACTTGCTACAACTGTCACAAAGAAACAAGCAGCAATATCGGGGTAGCCAAATCTCGATGATTTTTCAAGAACCGATGAGCTCACTCAATCCGGTTTATAGCATCGGTTTTCAATTGACAGAAGCAATTTGCCTGCATCAAAATGTTTCGGAGGCAGAAGCAAGACGGCAAGCGGCATCTCTGCTACAAGAAGTAAAACTGTTACCAAGTGACGAAGAAATTAAACAAAAGTGTTTAGAAGAAAGGCAGGAGATCGCAGAGGTAGGAAGTAGCGATCGCGAATTAATGCAGTTAGTAAATCGCCACAAACAGGCAATGCTAGACCGCTATCCTCACCAACTCTCTGGCGGTCAAATTCAGCGGGTAATGATTGCAATGGCAATTTCTTGCAATCCTACTTTGTTAATTGCCGATGAACCCACTACCGCTTTAGATGTAACGGTGCAGGCAACTATCTTAGCTTTGCTGCGAGAATTGCGCGATCAAAGAGGCATGGCGATGATGTTTATCACTCACGATTTAGGAGTGATCGCTGAAATTGCCGACTCGGTAGCAGTAATGTATCGCGGCAAAATTGTCGAATGCGGCCACATTGAGCAAATTTATACTAATCCTCAACATCCTTATACTAAAGGCTTATTAGCTTGCCGCCCAAATCCCGAACGGCTGATGCTACGTTTACCAACTATTTCAGATTTCATGGAAGTTACTACTTCTGCTAGTGGCGAATTGGTGATTAAGGAAATTAGTAGGAATGTAGAAGCACCATTAAGTGGGGGAGAAAAGCCAGAGATCGACGGAACAAATCCTCTACTTTCTGTTAAAAATTTGCGCGTTGGTTTCCCCGTGCAGGGAATATTTGGGGAAATCAAACGCTTATTTATGGCTGTTAATGATGTTTCTTTTGATGTGAATTCAGGGGAAACTTTGGGTTTGGTAGGAGAGTCTGGCTGCGGCAAATCAACATTAGCCAGAGCTTTGTTACAATTAATTGTGCCAACTAGCGGTCAGGTATTTTTTGAAGGTAAAGAAATTAGTGCACAGTTTCAGAATGGCAGCAGTCAGGTGAAAAAGACGCAATGGATGCGGCGAGATATGCAAATTATTTTTCAAGACCCTTTTAGTTCTTTAAATCCTCGGATGACGATTGGAGATGCGGTAATGGAACCGCTGCAAATTCATGGGGTTGGTAAGAGTGGGAAAGAAAGGCGCGATCGCACGGCTTATTTATTAGAAAGAGTTGGTTTAAATCCTGACTTGATGCGTCGCTATCCTCACGAATTTTCCGGCGGCCAAAGGCAGCGGGTTTGCATTGCTCGCGCTTTAGCTTTAAATCCTAAGTTTATTATCTGTGATGAATCAGTTTCGGCACTAGATGTATCTGTACAGGCTCAAGTTTTGAATTTGTTAAAAGAATTGCAAGGTGAATTTGGATTGACTTATATTTTTATTTCCCACGATTTGAGCGTGGTTAAATTTATGAGCGATCGCATCATGGTGATGAACCGAGGTAAAATAGAAGAAATTGGGTTAGCAGAACAAATCTATAGGCAACCGCAACAAGCTTATACGCGCCAATTAATTGCTTCTATTCCTAGTGGCAATTTAGATAAAGTTCGCCTGGTAAATAAAAAAAATACAGTTAACAGTTAACCGTTAACAGTTAACCGTTAACTGTTTAACTTTTGAAAACAGCTTTCAAGGCAAAATGGGGCAAAGCCAACATTCGCCGCCAGCGCCAAGGTTCTTGATAAAGTCGATATAACCATTCCAGATGATTATCGCAGAACCAAGCTGGAGCACGGGTTTTAACTCCTGCCCAAATATCAAAGCTGCCGCCAACTCCAACCCAAATGGCTTGGGGGCACAGGTGACGATTTTTGGCAATCCAAAACTCTTGACGAGGCACTCCTAAACCCACAAAAATCAGCTTTGGTTGCAGCTCTTTGAGAGAAGTTTCTAACTCTGTTTCTTCGGCGGGGGAGAGATAGCCATGCTGAGAGGCGATCGCTAATCCACCGATCCGTCTTTGCCAGTTATCTGCTGCGGCGATCGCCACTCCCGGCGCGCCGCCATAGAAAAATACAGGTTCCCCCTCGCCCATTTGCCCAATTTGCCACAGCAGCGACTCTGCCAGCTCTATTCCCGGACAGCGTTTGATAGTTTTGCCCTTGAGCCGCAAGTACAGCACAACGCCAGCTCCATCGGGAATCACTAATTCTGATGAAGCGATCGCCCGTGCCAAACTTTGGTTACGCTCGGCCAGCATTGCCATTTCAGCATTAAGCGTCACTACATGACTGCCGAAGCCTTGATGCGATCGCGAGATCAACCAGCCTAGATAATCATCTGAGATGTGAACTGGTTGCCCCAACACTGAAAATTGTGGCAGCGCTGTATCCATAAATTCTATTTTCTTATCCTACAGACCTATTAAGTTAGGCTAGCCGATCGCGGGAATCAAGGCTAGAGGGAATTTCTTGAACTTCACTCTAGACAATTTACCATCAAAATCCATGACCCGCAGCGACACCAATTCTGCGGGTCATTGTTTAGGCGCTCGGCTCGCTAATCTTTAGGGGTGGCGATCGCGCACAACTCCTTAAACAGTTCTCGGACACAAC
>DATGYA010000693.1:0-3971 GCA_035298405.1 Kamptonema sp.
GTGCCAAGCCACTGATTTAATGCCACTTCACCTGCTTCTGTAATGTGGTAAACCTTGCGATTAGGGCGATCGTGTTGAATTTCGATCGTGCAAGTAATCCAACCTTGCGTCTCTAGTTTCTCTAACATTGCTGGAGTGCCATTAAATGAACCTGTAGTACGCTATGGGCCTTTTGTAATGAACACCGAAGCTGAAATTATGCAGGCGATCGAAGACTACCAAAAAGGAAGGATGGGACGGATTTATGTTTAATACGCTTCAACACCGCATCAACCAGCATCAGCTTGTCAGCGAGTTACGAAGTGACATACTCACGCTTCCTGAGTACAGGTAAGCGTGAGCTTCTCAGAGACTCTTCAATGAAGACATAATCTGAGCTTTTAAGGCGTGTGTCCCACGCGCTTTTATATTCAAACTTGCATTGAGATCCCTACACAAACTGACCTTACAATTAGGGCAATTGTGCGTTCTTTCTGATAGTGGCTTTATTACTTTAGTGCCACAATTAGAGCATTCCTGGCTTGTGCCGTTTGGGTTTACAGCAATAACTTTCAGTCCAGCATTCTCGGCTTTAACTGTCAGTATCGAAATAAATTGTCCCCAGCCAGCATCGTTTACACTTTTAGCAAGTCGTGACTTAGCCAGTCCTTTGATGTTCAGTTTTTCTACGGCGATAACATCATAATTCTTGAGTAAATTATTAGCAGTTTTGAAGTGGAAATCTTTTCGAGTATCAAATACTTTTTTGTGCTGTTTGCCCAACCTCTGAATAGCTTTCCTACGACGATTAGATCCTTTTTTACGTCTTGATACTCTGCGTTGTGCTGACTTTAACTTACGTTCAGCTTTACGGAGATATCTTGGCGCACTAATTCTAGTATCATCAGATGCAACATAAAAATCTATCAGTCCAACGTCAATACCAACAATATTGTTAGCGTCAAAATCAGGTTTAATAGTTGGAACCGTTTTATCTTCTAAGCTCAGAGTTACATAATAACCATCTGCTTTTTTGGTTACAGCGACAGTCTTAATGTCAAAACTATCCGGTATTTGACGATGCACTATTACTTTGACCGTGCCTATTTTAGACAATGTTATTTTTTCGTCATTAAGATGCTCTCTTTTGAATTGTGGGTAAGTGAAAGTTTTGTATTGCCCTTTCCCCTTGAATCTAGGCTTTCCGCTACGCTTGCCATTAGCGTCACCTTTTAACCATCGGTCAAAAGCTATCTCAACTTTTTTTGGTACTTCCTGCAACACTTGAGAATGAATGCTCTTGTACCAAGGACGGTCTTTTTTAAGTTGGGTTAGCGTTGCTTGTTGACTAAAACGATTGGGCTTATCTCTCAATTTTGGGATATGGCAAACAACGAGTGAGCATCTATCTACAGAACAACGATTTTGCTCATACCAATCAAACCTCTGAGCAAGCTGATAATTGTACTGGCATCGCAGCATCTCTAATGTTTTATCAATATGCAATATTTGCTCTTTCGTTGGGTTTAATCGGTACTGGTAGGATGTTCTCACTTGTTCGAATAATTAAGTGTTACTTTTTTAGTATACACTGATTTAGATATAATATGAAAGATGATTTTGTTTCAAAAGGAAGGTCTGTTAGCGACCTGAAGGTACATTTAGTGCTGGTTACTAAATATCGGCGTAAAGCCTTCACTTCACTTATGCTGAGTAGACTAAATGCTGTAATGCAAGAATTGCTAGAAAAATGGGATTGTAAACTGGTAGAGTTTAATGGCGAGGAAGATCATGTACACCTACTCTTTCAGTACCACCCAGATGTTGAATTGAGCAAGTTAGTCAATAATCTAAAGTCTGTATCATCAAGAAAACTTCGCCAAGAATTTGCAGAACATCTAGAAAGTTTCTATTGGAAAGATGTATTTTGGAGTGGTTCTTATTTTGTTGCCAGTTGTGGCGGTGTTACGGTTTCTACTCTTAGAAAATATATTGAAGCGCAAGAATCGCCCACAGAATCAACGTAGGAATTTGCTCGTTTCCTCCACGTCCTCTTCCTTGATTTCGCTTACGCTCAATGTTGGTCAGAGGACAGTCGTCAACTCACACGCATTCATCCCACGCTCCTAAGAGTGAGACGTGGGACTTTTGCTGAAATTAGTTAAAATATCTGCTTCGTAACTCTCTAATATATCTAAAGCTTCTCTTGCCAAAGTTGCGATCGTCACCTCTGCTCCTGCTTGTTCAAATACAAAGTGAATAGCTCTCTTGCATCAGACTCATCCTCCACAAGTAAAACTCGCAAACCATCTAGAGGTAGAACTTGCGCTGATGAACCTTCATTAAGCTTGACACTCCGCGCCGTGAACGGACGCGGATTCTTAAGAGATAAAAATCCTTAAAGGGTTAGCCAAAAACCCGCTAGACACTCGCTCAAAATTGAGTCTGTGCTTACTTTTTACCAAAATATTAGCACTGCCGTTTAGATCGGCTGAAACGAGATGTTTATTTTTTGTTCGATACAATCCACGTTTAATCCTCATACCAGAAAACGCTTGTTTACTGGGATTGTCGGCATTGTAAACGGGTATATCGTCTTGGTCGAAAAAGCTGGCTTTAGACGAGTAAGATTCTTCTTGCTCAAGATATTCAATTCCATAGCGAAGACACAAAGCTTTGAGTTTTTGTCTCAATTGCCAAAAAGGTATTTGAACAAAGTTTTGATTATTGGAACGCCCAATGTTAATTTCTTGCTTGATTCCTGGGTTGTACCCTACTATCAATTTGCCAATTTGATGCTTCAAGCAATGCTCAATTATGATTCGAGCAGCCTTGTTCAAATAATCTCTAACGCAATTGTTGCGCCATTGATAAAGTCGAGCTTGTTTATATGTAAAACTTTTAATCCCCTGTTTGTCTTTTTTCGATTGAAGTTGAGCATTGCGTTTGTTGTACCACTGATTAATGCTTTTAAGTCTTTTGCCATCAATCAAAAATTGATGCCCTTCAGTGTCGAAACAAGCTGCCAGATTATCAACTCCTAAATCAATAGCCATCGCTGTTTCGGTATCTACTAATGTTTCGATTTTTTCATCTTCGTAGACATACTCGATTTCAAACCATCGAGCCGAATATTTTGGATGTATTCTTACCTCCTTAATATTTTTGTCTTTCAGCCTTTCGGGGAGTTGGATTTTAACCTCACCGTATTCCTTTTTAAACTCATTGGACATGGGAATGCTAAACACTCCATTCTTGAGTTTAATTCTCGGAATAATCAAGGGGAAATATCCATCTTTGGGCAAGTATTTAGGGAGTTGGGGCTTTTGGTCGCATCTTCCTATGCTAATTGCCTTCAGCAATCCCAAGAAAGCTCTCATACTTCTATCTACCGCTTTCATTGTCTGTTGAGCTATATCGGTATTCAGCAACCGATAGTTTTCATTGGACTTGCAAATATGGTAGTTAGATTCGTAGGTCAGCCTTTGTCTTTCTTGGAAGAAATACTGCCTACATTCGTACAGTGCCACGTTAAAAAGATTCTTACTCATGCGACACAAAGCAGTCAGGGCATTAAACTCCTGCTTGCTAAGTCCTCTGAGTTGGTTTTTCTGAGTGGCGTACATACTTGGTTAATCTCGCTATATATTTACTATATAGCGAAATTAACTCGAACGTAAAGCCGTCGTAGAACGACGGGGTTTCCACCCATAATTTTCGATGACAGTTTCAGAATGCGATCGCAGCTACATTCTTTACACAAAGGTATTTACTATTTTGATTTAGAAGAATGCTCTCTCAAAGCATCTTCAGTGGACTGATTTTTTAAATGAATCCATTTTATTAGCTGGATTACTTCATATATATAACTCATTCTCTTTGCAGATACAACAGATGCACTAGCAATTAAGAAAGCAAGAATGGTTGCGGCTACTGGTATCCATCCTCCTAGAAGAAACAAGGAATAGACAATTAAATATAGAATTACCAGT